>JBMOIA010000119.1:0-4434 GCA_049317565.1 Terrimicrobiaceae bacterium
GAGCTTGTCGGTGGCCATGGCGTCCTCGTTGAGGAGCCAGCGGAAGACTTTTTCGTCCATGTGGATTTTCAGCACATCGGCCTGCGCGGCCGCGGCGGCGTCGAGCTTGCGGGCGATGGGGGCGTTGGATTCCTGGAGTTCCTTGAGGAGTTCGGGGGCGATGGTGAGGAGGTCGCAGCCGGCGAGTTCGGTGATCTGGCCGGTGTTGCGGAAACTCGCGCCCATGACCTGCGTCTGGTAGCCGAATTTTTTGTAATAGGTATAGATGCGGCCGACGGACTGGACGCCCGGGTCCTCGGCGCCCTTGTAGTCGGTGCCGGTTTTGGATTTGTAGTAGTCGTAGATGCGGCCGACGAAGGGGGAGATGAGGCGGACGCCGGCTTCGGCGCATGCGATGGCCTGCGGGAGCGAGAAGAGGAGGGTGAGGTTGCAGTTGATGCCTTCCTTTTGGCACACGGCGGCGGCTTGGGCTCCTTCCCATGTGGAGGCGATCTTGATGAGGATGCGTTCGCGCGGGGTGCCGAGTTTTTCGTAGAGGCCGATGAGGTAGCGGGCTTTTTCGATGGTGGCCTGGGTGTCGAACGAGAGGCGGGCGTCCACCTCGGTGGAGACGCGGCCGGGGACGATCTTGAGGATTTCGCGGCCGAAGGCGACGAGGAGGTCGTCGATGACCTTGCGGTGGAGTGCGGGGCCGGAGAGCGAGGTGTTGCGGTTGTCGGCGACGGCTTTTTCGAGGAGCGGCTTGTAGTCGGCGTGCTGGACGGCCTTGTAGATCAGGGTGGGGTTCGTCGTGGCGTCCTGCGGCGTGAAGGCGCGGATGGTTTCAAAATCGCCGGTATCGGCGACGACTGTGGTGAATTGTTTGAGTTGGTCGAGGGAGTTGGCCATGGGTTTTGCGATTGCGGCGACTTTGCGGAGCGGGTGGCCGAAAAGCAATCGGGAATCCGCGTAGCACGAGCCGTGCCATGCGCGCACGAGAGCTCGGGCGTTTGTGAATCAATGCGGTGTAGGCCACCAGCGCGGCAGCAGGCTGCGATGCGAGGGTTCGGTGAAGCGGCGGTCGATGAGAAGGGCGGAGCCGGTATCCGAGGGCGACCTGATGAGTCGGCCGGCGGCTTGGAGGACGCGTTGGATTCCGGGGAAGAGGTAGGCGTAGTCGTAGCCGGTGCCGCGGGTTTTTTCGAAGTGGGTGCGCAGGATGTCGCGTTCCAGCGAGAGCCGGGGCAGGCCGGTGCCGACCACACACACGCCGACGAGGCGTTCGCCAGGCAGGTCGATGCCTTCGGAAAACACGCCGCCGAGGACGGCCAGGCCGGTGGTGTTCGACGCCGAGGCGAAATGCGCCAGGAAGGCGGTGCGGGCGGTTTCGTCCATGGCGGGGGATTGGACAGCGAGTGGAATTCCGGGCAACTGCGGTGCAAGGAGGGTGTGGAGTTCGGCAAGGTAGGAATGCGACGGGCAGAAGACGAGGTGGTTGCCGGGGCGCGAGCGGATGTGGGCGGCAACGGCCTCTGCCACGGCGGAGAGTGTTTTTTTGCGGGCCTTGAGGGTGAGGTCGAGCGGCAGGGTGCGGAGCGAGAGTTGGTCCGGCGAGAATGGGGATTCGAGTTCGATCGAGGCGTCATCGTCTCCGCCGCCAAGGAGGTCGCGGAAATAATCCATCGGTGACAGTGTGGCGGAGAAGAACACCGCGCTGCGGACGCCTTTCAGATCGGCGCGCAGGCGGTCCGAGGGGTCGGCACAAAAAATCCGGACGCGGCCGCCGGGGGAAAGGATGGCCCGGCAGGAGGCATCTAACGCCGCGGCGGCGCGCAGCCAATCGGACAGGGCGAACCACGGTTCGATCCAGCCGGTCATGGGCGTGCCCGGCGGGAGCGAGGTGAGCAGCGATTCCAAGGATTCCTTCGCCAAATGGAAGGCGTCGGCGAGGCCGGCGGGGAGTTCCGTGAGGGCGGTTTGGTTTTCGTGCCAGCTACGGGCGGAGAATTCTTCGTCCGAATTTGTATTCGCGGCGGCGCAGGCGTCGGCGAGTTTGGCGGCCGCATGGGCTGTGGCGCGGCGGGCTTTGGCGGATCCTTTGGCGCGTGCGGCACCGGGGCGGATTTGCAAATCTTCTGGAGAAATTTCCGCGGAGTGCATGTCGCGGCTGCGGTCCACGAGGTTGTGCGCCTCATCCACGAGCAGGACATTCCGCGCTGGAGAATCCCCGCCGAAATGCCGCTGCAGTTTGGCGGAGGGGTCGAAGGCGTGGTTGAAATCACCGATAACGACATCGCACCAATCGGAAATGTCCAACGAGAGTTCATGCGGGCAGACGCTGTGGCGCCGCGCCGTTTCCTCGATTTGCGCCCGCCCGATGTGGTCTTCGACGGCGGCGAGGTCCTGCAAGGCACCGCGAATGCGGTCGTGGTAGCCGATGGCATACGGGCAGGTGCGCAGGTCGCAACCGGCAGGGTTTTCCGTGAAGCAGATTTTGTTTTTGGCGGTGAGCGTGGCGGAGCGGACTTGCGCCCCGGAGGATTGCAGAGCTGCGAGAGCTTCCTCCGCAGCGGTGCGGCCGGGGGTTTTTGCGGTGAGGAAAAACACGCGCCCTTCGCCGAGCAACGGCAGGGCCTTGAGGGCTGGGAACAGGACCGCCATGGTTTTCCCCGAACCGGTCGGGGCTTCGGCGAACAGGTTGTGTCCGTCGCGGATCGAACTGTAAACGCGGCGTGCCAAGTCGCGCTGGCCGCCGCGGTAGGCGCCGAAGGGAAATTGCAATTTTTCCAGTGACGCATCGCGCCGCGCCAGACGGGCGGCTTCCGGGACTGTCCATGCGAACCAGGCCTCGAGTGTTTCCTCCAGAAATTCCTGCAGCGTTTCGCGACTCTCGCGCAGGGTTGTTTGGAATTCGGCGCCGGTGCCCAGTTGCACATGAGTGAGGCGCAATTCCACCTCCGGCCAACCACGCTGTGCTGCGAGTATGGCGCCGTAGATTTTCAGCTGTGCGGTGTGCAGCGGGTCGGGGTGCCCGGACCAGAAGCGGTCCACGGTTTTGATTTCCTCCACGAGGGGCGGTGTGGATTTTTCGAGGATTCCATCCACCCGCCCAAGAAGGATGGTTTCTACGACGCCGCGCGAGGCGCGCCATTCCACGGGCACTTCGGCGGTGTAGTCCGGTCCGCGCGCATTTTGGATGCGGCGGTGGATGCGTGTTCCTTCCAATGCCCGGTCCGGTGCGCGGAAGACGCCCGAACCTCCGAGATCACCGCGGCGGTGGACGAATTCCACAAGTTCACGAACACCGGTTCGGAAGGTGGAATTTCCGGTTGGCATTCCCGAACTGTAGCAGGAACCCGATCAGGTCGGGATTCCTGGAACTGTGAGCTGGCGGCCGTTGTCGCGGGCGGTGAGGCCGAGAATAAATGGGCCGGCGCTTTTGACCCACTCCGCCGGGGTGGGGTAGGCGCTGGCGGATTCGCCGAAACACGCGGCCAACATATCCGTGTGGATGATGCCCGGATTGAGCGCCACGGCGGCCATGCCCCTCGGCAATTCCTGCGCCAATGCGGCAGTGAGCCCCTCGATGGCGAATTTCGTTGCGCAATAAGTCGCCACTTCCGGCGAGGTGGAGCGTCCCCAACCCGAACTGAAATTCACCACAACGCCGCTCCCGCGCCGGATCATGGCGGGCAGGAAATGGCGGATCGTGTGAATCGTTCCCTTGATGTTCGCATCGATCACGGGGTCGACCTCCTCCGCCGGCAACTCCCAAAGCGGCGCGTTGCGGGCGATGACGGCGGCGTTGTTGATCAAAAAATCCGGCGCGCCGCTTGCTGTGATCCTGTCGGCCCAATCGGACACCGAACGGTCATCGGCCACATCCACGGCAGTGAAGGAATGTGGCGGCGGGAAATCGCGCTCCATCGCCGCGACCCGCTTGGCATCGCGTCCACAGCCATGAACTGTGTGTCCACGCTCCGTGAAGAACCGTGCCATGGCTAATCCCAGTCCCCGGGTGGCTCCGGTGATGACGAGGATTTTCCCCATGGCGACGGGTCGGGTGTTCCCGCGATGCCGGGATTTGGCGCCTTAGGCGATGGTGACTTCCTTCGCGAGGTAAACGTCCTGGATGGCGTGGAGGAGTTTGGCTCCTTCGTCCATCGGGCGCTGGAAGGCTTTGCGGCCGGAGATGAGTCCGGTGCCGCCGGCGCGCTTGTTGACGACCGCGGTGAAGACGGCTTCGTTGAAATCGTTCTTGCCGCTCGCTCCGCCGCTGTTGATGAGGCCGGCGCGGCCCATGTAGCAATTCACAACCTGGTAGCGGCAGAGGTCGATCGGGTGGTCGCTCGTGAGTTCGGTGTAGATGCGCTCGTCGAGCTTGCCGTAGCTGGAGCCGCCGGTGTTGAGGGCCTTGAAGCCGCCGTTGTTCTCGGGGAGCTTCTGTTTGATGAT
>JBMOIA010000120.1:0-4379 GCA_049317565.1 Terrimicrobiaceae bacterium
GCCATCCACGGCATGCCGCTCCCGGCCGACGCCGCGAAGCGCCAAACCTACTGACTCCGCGCCAAACTTGACGGCGCCGCAGTTTGCTGCAACAGCCTACAAGATATGAAAAAAATCCTCCCACTCTGCATCTCAGTTGTTTTGCTCGCTTCCGGAACAACCATTTGGGCGGCGAAAAACGAGACGCCTCTTGAGTTGCGCACCGAGGTTTACCGCTCTCTCGCGAAGCTCCATGTGGAAAATCCGCAAACCGCCCGCCTGGGCCGCGATGCTTATGCTGTAGCCGTCTTCCCGCAGGTCCGCGGCTTCGGCTTCCTCTTCGGCGCGGAGTCCGGCAAGGGCATCCTGTTTTTGCGCCAAGCCCCCGCCGACTACTACAAGATCCAAACCTTCTCCGGTGGACTGCAGTTCGGTTGGCGCAAATACGGCCTCGCCATTTTTTTCCTGACAGAAGCCGCCTTCGACCGCTTCATCAAGAGCAAGGGGACGGAATTCGCCATCAATGCCACAGCGTTCTTCGACTCGGATGGCTACACCGCCCACGCCTCCAAAAGCGCCTTCCAACCCGATGTTATAAAATACGTTTATGGTAAGGATGGTATAATGTTTCACGTTGGTCCTACCTTGACCCAGATCACCGAGGCGAGTTTCCGGAAATAGAGGCGCATTTTTTAACCGGGAAAATTTTTCCCGTTACTGGCCGAAAGACCCCGGGAATCCAGCACCCCGGACATGGCATGTTCGATGCTGTGTAGATGGCACCATGGTCGAAGGAATTTTCACAAACGCGGCAGCGCTCAACACGCTGGAGAAGTGGCAGGCCACGATTTCCCAGAATCTCGCCGCGGCGAATGTCGCCGGCTTCAAAAAAGCGAATTTCGCCATCGAGACCGACGAGCGCAAGAAGACCAACTACGAGCCCGAAGCCTTCGCCGCACGCCACCAGGGCGGCATGCCGAGCCGCACCACCAGCATCAATTTCGCCCCGGGCGAAAACAAGACCACCGGCAAACCCACCGACTTTGCCATCGAAGGCCCGGGCTTTTTCCAAGTTCAAGGCCAAGGCAACGAACTCCTCTACACCCGCGACGGCGAGTTCCACATCAATCAGGACAACACGCTGGTTACCAAGAATGGGCTCCCCGTTCTCACCGAAGCCGGTCCTTTGGCAATCGACCCCGATGAAGGGCCCCTCACCATAACCCGCGACGGCAGCATCAGCCAAGGCGACAACGAACTCGGCCGGATGCTCGTTTACGATTTCGAAGACAAGGATGCCCTGACCCGCGTCGAGGGCGGCTACTTCGCGGCACCCGAGGGCACAGACCCCGAAGCGGTGGAGAATTTCGGCATCCTCCAAGGCGCCATCGAATCCAGCAATGTCGCCCCCATGGCAGAGTTGGTCAGCCTCATCGCCGTCTCCCGCGCCTACGAAGCCGCCCAACGCTCGATGTCTTCGCACGACGACCTCATCAACAAAGCCATCCAATCCCTCGGCACCACCGCCTAAAACTCCAACTCCGCCAACCTATGCTCAGAGCACTCCAGGCAGCTTCCACCGGAATGGAAGCACAGCAACTCAACCTGAACACCATCGCGAACAACCTCGCGAACGTGAACACGACCGGTTTCAAGAAAAACAAAGTCGAGTTCCAGGACATGCTCTACGAGCGCCGCCGTCAGGTTGGTGCCGATGAGGGAGCGGGCAATATCACACCCACGGGAGTTGAAATCGGCAACGGCACACGCGTCGTCTCGACCGCCAAAATCTACTCGCAGGGCCAACTCAACCCAACCGGTGAAAAAATGGATGTTGCCATCCAAGGAGACGGTTTCTTCGAGGTCGAGCGCCCGGACGGAACCAACGCCTACACCCGCGACGGCGGATTCAAAATTGCGGCCGACGGCACTGTCGTGACAAACGACGGCCTTCCTGTCCTCGGTGGATTCCAGCCGATCCCCGTCGATGCCTCCAGCGTGTCCATCTCCCCCACCGGTCAGGTCACCGTCGTGACCCCCGGCGGCACCCAGAATTTCGAGATCCAACTCACCCGCTTCAATAACCCCGCCGGCCTCCGCAGCCTTGGAAACAACCTCTTCGAGGAAAGCGAAGCGAGCGGCGCACCCAATGTTGGCAACCCCGGCACCGATGGGTTCGGCACTCTTCTTCAGGGCAGCCTCGAAACCTCCAACGTCAATGTCGCCGAGGAAATGGTGAACATGATCCTCGCCCAACGCGCCTACGAAATGAACGCGAAGGCCATCCAGACTTCCGACCAATTGATGGAAATCACCAACGGCATCAAGCGTTGATCCCTTCGATGAAATTGCAACTCGCCATCCTTCTCGCAGCCGCCGCCACAGCCACAGCCGGGGATCTCGATTCGATCCTCACCCCGCTGGCCTACGCGCCCGGAAAAGCTGCGACCCAAGCAGCGGGAATCGACTCCACATCCACCGGAGGACCTTCCGTGGTCACCGGCCAAGGCTCCGTGCAGATCGGGCAGAAAGCCATCACCGACGCCCTCGAGCGCGAATTCGCCGCCCGCTACTCCCTTGAGGGCGACCTGCACATCGAGCTCAACCAACCTTGGACGCCGCTCGAAACCCGCAATTCAAAAGACTGGACACTTTCCATCACCCAAGCGCCCTCAGGCGGACTCGCACCGAATTCCATCGTTTCATTCCAGATCGAATCCGGTGGGAAAATCCTCGGCTCCTGGCGCGAAGGCATCAAAGCGAAGCTCCTCGCCCCGGTCTGGGTTGCCACCCGCCGCCTCGAGCGCGGCAGCGCCCTCGACTCCTCCGTGTGCGCTCTCAAGACCGTGGACACACTCGCTGGCAACTCCGCCGGACACCTGCCGCCCACCACCGATCTTTCCGCTTACGAAGTCGCCCAAGGCCTCACCGAAGGCCAACCCCTCACCCAACGCGATGTCTCGCTGCGCCCCTTGGTCCGTAAGAACCAACTCGTGGATGTGCTCGTGAGCGAGGGCCCGCTCCAAATTTCGATGAAAGGCATCGCCCTCTCCACAGCCGGAGCCGGAGAAATGGTCTCCGTCCGAAACATCGACAGCAAAAAAGATTTTCGGGCCCAAGTCGTCAGCCTGAACACAGTCCAAGTCCGCTTCTGAAAACCATGAACGCCTCCACCACCCTGCTCCTCCGCGCCTCCGCCGCAGCACTGCTCCTCGCAGCGGCGCCCTCCCACGCCGGCTCGCTTTGGATCAACGAGGTCAATAACGAGCGCAGTATGTTCGCGGACAAAGTCGCCCGCGACATCGGCGACACCGTCACTATCGTCGTCGATGAAAACACTCAGGTCACACAAACCGCTGCGCTGAACACCTTCGACAACGGCCAAGGCGGCTTCGGCATTTTCCCCGCCATCAACGCTACCATCCAAAGCTACCTGACAGCCCTCCCCTCGCTCGTCAGCAAGTCCACCGGCGGCGCAGTCGCGGAGCAGGATGTCACCATTCCCACATTGGATTTCGCCACCACCAGCAAATGGAACGGCGGGGGCGAAACCGAGAACACCCTCGATGTCCAGAACATCGGCACCGCCGTCACCGTCGTTGATGTCCTCCCGAACGGAAATCTCGTCGTCGAGGGCGCCAAGATCATCCGCACCGCGAATGAAAACCAATACGGCTACATGCGCGGTATCATCCGCCCTGTCGATATTGCGGCCGACAATACCATCCCCTCCAGCAAGGTCGCGGATGCCCAGGTGGAATTTGTCCCCGAGGGCGAACTCACCGATGCCCAGAAAAAAGGCTGGCTCCTCCGCGCCTGGGACAAAATCAAACCCTTCTAATTTCCTGTCGTGAAAAAAACCATCGCCACCTCCCTCATCGCAGCTCTGCTCGCCTCGCCGCTCCCGGCGCAGGTCGGCGGTCCCTCGCCCATCACGCTCGAATACACCGGCGGTTCCCGCATCAAGGACCTCGTGGATATCGAAGGCGCCCGCGACAACCAACTCAGCGGCTACGGCCTCGTCGTCGGCCTTGCCGGCACCGGCGACGGCAAGATCAACGCCACTGCCCAGACGATCATCAACGCCCTCAAAACCTACGGCGTCAATGTGGATCTCAACGACATCAAGCCGGGCAACTTCGCCGCCGTCATGGTCACCGCCGACATCGGTCCCTTCATGAAACCCGGCAACCGCATCGATGTCACCGTCTCCTCCATGGGCGATGCGGAAACTCTCCAAGGCGGCGTCCTCCTCCAAGTCCCTCTCCAAGGCGCCGACAAAAAAGTTTACGCCGTCGCCCAAGGCGCAATAGCCGTCGGCGGCTTCATCGGCGGCCAAAGCGGACCCGGCGGCGCCACCGTCCAGAAAAACTTTCCCACCGTGGGCACCATCCCGAACG
>JBMOIA010000121.1:0-4331 GCA_049317565.1 Terrimicrobiaceae bacterium
GACCGCGCCCACAAGGAAAAGGATTTCCTCCCTCTCGCGGAGATCCCCGCCCGCGCCGCGGCGATTCTCGACGAAATCCAATCGAACCTCCTCCAGCGCGCCACCGAATTCCGCGACACGCACACGCGCCGGATCGATTCGAAGGAGGAGTTCTACGCGTTCTTTACTCCGAAGAACTCCGCGAAACCCGAAATCCACGGCGGCTTCGCCCTCACGCACTGGAACGGCTCGCCGGAGATCGAGGAACAAATCAAAAGCGACCTCAAGGTCACGATCCGCTGCATCCCGTTCGAAGACTCGCCCGAGCCCGGCACCTGCCCGTTCAGCGGCCAGCCGAGCCGTCAGCGCGTCGTTTGGGCGAAGTCCTACTGATCCGCGGTCCGGCCGGGCAGCTTCACGAACTCCCGCAAAAACCGGGTCCAAAGAAAAAACATCCCGCGCAGCGAATACCGGATCATCTCGTCGCCGTCGCGCTTGAGGATGCCGCACGCGATGTTGTGTTCGATTTGGCTGCGGAGGTCGGCCTCGATTTCGGAGCGCAGCGTTTCGGCGCAGCCGGGCTTGAGCTGCCCGCCGCCCATCCCGAGTCCGTCGAGGAACACGCCATGCGCGGAATCGATCCCCGCCACATCGCAGTCGCCCTCGACCTTGTTGAGGAGCACCGAGGGGGCGAGCCGCATGCTGTAGGAAAACGGATAGTTCCAGGTCAGGTAGGTCTGCCCGTCCATCCCGCGCGAGGTGAAGGTGACGAAATAAAACGAAACCCCGTCCTGCTCGGAGAGGCAGATTGCGGAACTGGTGCGCTTTCGCGCGTTGTGGAAGGTGCGGTAGAACTGCCGGATCCCGCCGTGGTTCCACTCCACATCCTCGACATATTCGTAGCCTGCAGACTCCATTTCGTCGGTGAGGTCGCCGAATGCCGGGAAGCGCCCGGCGGGCGGTGGCGGGCATTTTTCCAAAGGGCGGTGCAGGGGAAGGCGGAGCGTGCGGACCCGCGTGAGAATTTCAAACCATGGAAGCACAAACCACATCGCCGCGAACGCCGCGCCGAGGAATACACTGCCGCCAAGAAGCCATCCCGCAAGGAACGAGGTGCCGACCATCGCGATGTTGCCGAGGCTGAAGAGCGCCAGGTTCCGACAGGACCGGAGCGCCGCCGCCAAAACGCCGGCACCAACCACGAGCAGGATGTTCGAAATCATCGGGTGCGCTGCGCGAGGAATTCCTCGAGTTCGTCGGTTCCGAAATCGGCGAGGACCGACCCGTCCGGCATTTCCAGGGTGGGTGCGAGGGTTTGACCGGAAATTTCCCGCATCCGTTGGTAGGCGGCGCGGTCGGCGAAAACATCCAACGCCTCGAAGGCGATTCCGCGTTCCCGCAGCCAATCCATGGCGTCGTAGCACCAGCTGCAACCCGGCTTGATGTAAAGGAGCATGGAAGCTTCCAATCGCCCGCGCCCCGCTTCCAGTCAAGCGGTTATCCGAGCCCGCCCGCCAACGGGCCAACACAGCCGCTTGCCTCGGACCGCCGCCCGCGTGTTAATTCGCGATCGGTGCAAACAGGATTTTCCTCGGTTTTCGACAAGGCGATCACGAATCCGCCGCCTGGTGTTCGCGCGTTCCTGCAAATGCTGGAACCGCTCGACGATGCCGGGCTGGAACGCTTCGCCGCACGGTCCGCTGCCGTCACGCGACGGCAATTCGGCAGGACAATGCGGCTCTTCGCGCCGCTCTACCTCTCGAACGAATGCATCAACTCCTGCGCCTACTGCGGCTTTTCGCGTGAGAATGCGATTGCCCGCGTGACGCTGGAAATCGACCAGGTCGAAAAGGAGGCCCGGCACCTCGCCGCAGAGGGATTCCGCAATGTCCTGCTCGTCGCTGGCGAGCATCCGAAATTCGTCTCAGGCCCTTACCTGGAAATGTGCATCGCGCGTCTCGCGCCGGTTTTCCCGTCCATCGCGATTGAGGTCGCCCCGATGGAAACCGCCGAATACCTCCCGCTCGTCCGCGCCGGCGCCGAGGGACTCGTGGTTTACCAGGAAACCTACCATCGCGAGACCTACGCGCAGATCCACCTGGCCGGACCGAAAAAGGATTTTGATTGGCGGCTCGATTGCGCCGAACGCGGACACGCCGCGGGGTTCCGCCGCATCGGCATCGGCGCGCTCTTCGGCCTTGCCGATTGGCGCTTCGAGGCGCTCGCCCTCGCCGCTCATCTCGACCACCTCCAGCGCACCTGCTGGAAATCCCAACTCACCGTGAGCCTGCCGCGACTGCGCCCCGCCGCCGGTGGCTTCGAGCCCCAACATCCCCTCCCCGACCGCGAATTCATCCAGCTCGTCTGCGCCCTGCGTATCGCGTTTCCCGCCGTGGGAATCGTCCTCAGCACACGCGAACCCGCCGAACTCCGCGACCTCGTCGCCCCGCTCGGTGTGACCATGATGAGCGCGGGCAGCCACACCGAACCCGGAGGCTACACCGGCCAGGGAAAGGAAAACCTCCACCTCGCCCGCCGCGGCAAAACCATCGCCGATGCCCAACCGGACTCCGCCACCGAACAATTCTCCATCTCGGACTCCCGCGATGCCGCCTCGGTCGGCGGTGTGCTCAAATCCCTCGGCCTCGAACCAGTCTGGAAAGACTGGGACGCAGCCATCGCCGGCACACACGCATGAGGATTTCCGTCAATGGCGACCCGCGCGAAATCCGCGCCGCGGGAAATGTTGCCGCGCTGGTTGCTGAATTGGGGCTCGAGCCGAGCATGATCCTCGTCGAGCACAACGGAACCGCGCTCCGCCGCACCGAATGGGCTTCCGCAGCCCTCTCGGACGGAGACTGCATTGAAATCCTCCAAGTCGCTGCGGGCGGTTGACCGGATTCCATGGGTGACTTCGCGAAGGGGCACGGGTAGCGTCACAGTCGCAATGAAAGCCGAAATCGCCCCCCACGCCGGTTGGGAACGCTGCGCGAAAATCTCGAACGGTTTTTTGGAGCTCGTCGTGACCCTCGATGTGGGTCCGCGCATCATCTCGCTTTCCAATCCGGGCGGGGAAAATGTTTTCAAAACCTACGAACCCCAGCTCGGCGGCAAGGGCGAAGCCGAATGGATGATCCGCGGCGGCCACCGCTTTTGGATCGGACCGGAGGACCCCGTCCGCACCTACCACATCGACAACGAACCCGTGGAACACATGGAGAACCCCGCCACCGGCGAAATGGTTTTTCAATCCGAACAGGAATCCGGGGCCAGCATCCTCAAAACCCTCGGCATCCACCTCGAACCCGACGCGCCCCGCGCCACCATCCGCCACACCGCACGCAACACCGGCAAGGAACCCGTCGAACTCGCGCCATGGGCACTGAGTGTTATGCGTCCCGGCGGACTTGAAATCATCCCCCTCCCCCCGCTCGGCGAACACCCGCGCGATCTACTTCCGAACCGCAACCTCGTCCTCTGGCCCTACACCGACCTCTCGGACCCTCGCTGGCACTTCGGCCGCGAATTCATCACGCTGCGCCAGGCGGAGGATTGCCTGCCCGCCAAAATCGGTCTCGCCCACCGCGAAAAATGGATCGCCTACATCACCGGCGATTCGTTCTTCGCGAAATCCTTCGAATTCGCCGAAGGCGCGGTCTACCCGGACGGTGGTTGCAATTTTGAAACCTTCACCAACTCGGAAATGCTCGAAATCGAATCCCTCGGTCCGCTCACCGTCCTCGAACCCGGCGCCGAAACCACCCTGGTCGAGCGCTGGGCGCTCCTGCCGATCGGCGTCGAGGCCTCAATCGAATCCGAGCACGAACTCGCCGCCTGGCTCGCCCCGTTCCTGCGCAAAGCCGAGGTCCTCGGATGAAAACACACACCCTGTTCCTCGCAGTCCTGCCGCTCGTTTTCGCGCTGTTCCTATCCTCCTGCGAAACCGTGGACAAGGACGCCCCCGCCCGCGCCGCGATGGCGGCTGCGATCGCCGCTGAGGCGCGCGGGGATTGGTTCATCGGACGGCGCATGTATAAGGAGGATTACAAAATGTGGGGCTGGGTGCGGGAGCCCGGCATGCCTTGGAAATCCGCCCGGCTTGTCATGATGAACGAGCAACGAACCCTGGCGCCCGACCGCGCCGGCGGAAAGCTCGGCACCGACAACAACCACGAATACCGCCTCCGCGGCCGCTTCAGCGGCGACACCGTTTACGAACCGGCCAGCGACCGCTTCTACCCGGAATTCATCCTCGAAAGCTACGAACTCCTCTCCGCCAATCCGCCCTCGATCTATGTCGTGAAGCGGCAGGAGGACCCGAAAGTCCGGATCATCGTTCCGCCGCCGCATTA
>JBMOIA010000122.1:0-4326 GCA_049317565.1 Terrimicrobiaceae bacterium
AGCGCGCCGAGCGCGAGCAGGACGAAGCCCGCCGTGTCCCGGATTCCCATCAATCGATGAACCGCTTCACCAGCTCGCTGTAGCCGTCGATGCGGCGGTCGCGCAGGAACGGCCAGTGCGTGCGCTGCGTTTCCACATTCGAGAGGTCGATGTCCACCACGAGCACCTCCCCGCGGTCCACCGAGCCGCGAGCCAGGATTTCCCCGGCCGGATCGGCGACAAAACTCTGCCCCCAGAATTCAATACCCGGCCCCCCGTTCGGCGCCTCGTGGCCGATGCGGTTCGGCGCAGCGACATAGCAGCCGTTCGCGATCGCATGTCCGCGCTGGACGGTTTCCCAAGCGCTGTGCTGGCGCTTGCCGTATTTTTCCTTCTCCGCCGGATGCCAGCCGATCGCGGTCGGATAGAAAATGATCTCCGCACCCTGCAGCGCCGTGAGCCGCGCCGCCTCGGGATACCATTGGTCCCAGCAAACACACACGCCGATGCGGGCGAATTTCGTCTGCCACGCGCGGAACCCGAGGTCGCCCGGCGTGAAGTAGAATTTCTCGTAGTAGAGCGGGTCGTCGGGGATGTGCATCTTCCGGTATTTCCCGAGGAACGCCCCGTCCGCATCAATGATGGCGGCCGTATTGTGGTAGAGGCCGGCAGCGCGCTTCTCGAAAAGAGAGGCGACAATCACAACACCCAGCTCGGCCGCGAGCCGGCGAAGTTCCACAGTGGCCGGGCCAGGCACGGTCTCCGCGAGTTCGAAATACTTGTGATCCTCGACCTGACAGAAATACACGCTCTGAAAGAGTTCCTGCAGGCAAACGATGTTGGCGCCGCGTGACGCCGCCTCGCGGATTCCCTCCACAGCCGCGGCGAAGTTTTCCTTGGTTTTCGGGCCGCAGGCGTGCTGGACGAGTCCGATTTTCAGGGCGCGTTGTTGCATGGCGGAGTCCTACTTTTGCGCCCACGCGGAGTAAATGAAAACAATTCCCCGTCCACACCCGCTACTTGGAAAATGCGGCTTCGCCATCGGGGTGGGCCTTGCGCATGCGCTCCAGGTCGGGCGGGTCGCCGAAATACTGTGCGATAATTTTTCGCGACTCGGCCTCGCTGCCGGTGTCCTTGAGCAGCATGCCGAGCTTGTGGGCGGTGCCGAGGGTCAACCCGTTTTCCAAACCGAGTTTGGCCTCAAACACCGCAAGCGAACGGCGGAAGCATCCCTCGGCTTCGGTGTTGTTTCCACACAAAGCCAGCGCGATGCCGTATTGCGAGAGAAACGCCGCGCCCTCCACATCGTCCAGCCCGCCGCGAGATTCCTTGATTTTCACAACCTCGCTGAAAATCCCCGCCGCCTCGGCCGGGCGTCCGTTTTGAATCAGCTGCAGGGCATGGTTCATTTTGTAGATGAGCGCGTCCGAATGATCGGGCGGGAGGACGGAGAGCGCCCTCTCGCTATGCCGTTCGAAAAATTCCAGCGCCTCCTTGTGGCGGCGCTGCCGGTGCATCATTCCGCCCAGAGTGATGCAAATGGTTGCGTAGCGCGCGCGGTGCGGGCTGCCGGGGCGGTTCGCGATTTCGAGCAATTCGTTCAAAAGTTTCTCCGCACGCAGCGGATTTCCGGTGCGGTAGCTGGCATTCGCGACATTGAAACGCGACTCGAGCGCCTCGTTGGACTCCGAGCCGAAGGCCGATTCGGAAAGTTCCAGATTCTGCTCGTAGAGCGCCAGCGCCTTCTGGTCCTGCTCCAAATCGAGATACGCCGTCGCGAGAATGTTGCGGACCTTGATGAGGGCGGCGGGTTCCCCGGCCAGCGTGGCGAGCCTCTGCGCCTCCGCGCTCGAATCGATCAACGGCAGCAGCGCCGCACTGGGCAACTTGTTTCCGGAACGCGGCAGGAATTGCGCGAGCACCGAGCTGAGATATTCCGCGGTGAGGTTCGCCCGTTTCGCCTCCCGCTGAGCGGCGAGGCGGCTTTGGTTCTCGGCCAGTGCCAATCCCGCAAACCCAGCCGCAACCAATGCCGCCACGGCAGTCCATGTCAACGCCCGGCGTGCCGCACGGCGCCTCTCGCGCTGCGCCAAATCCCCATAGTTGAGTCCCGAAATTCCGGCGATCGTTTTGAGGAGCGCCTCGCGCGGCCCGTCCCCGCCGCTGCGCAAATCGGCGGCGAGAATTTCGCGACCGCAAACCGACCGTCGCAACGGCGCAGGCAGACACTCGAGCGCCGGATCGGCGGCATTCGGCTCGCCGTCCACCACCAGGCAGAAAATTTTTTCATGCCCGTGGAGCGAGATGAACGCCTCCGCCTCCCGCGCGACCCATTCGGAGGCCGCCGAAACCTTCGAACAAACCACCACCATCGACTCGCTGGACGCGAGGGCGTTTTTGATTTCCGCCGGAAGGTCGTGCGATGCCCCCAGCACATCGCGGTCGCGGAAGACCGGGACGAGCCGTTCGGGCAATTCTCCGAAACGCTGCGAGGCGTTCCGCAGCGGCTTGGGCACGCGAAACCCCTCGACCGCCCGTTGGAGCCGCGCCGCATGGCGGGCGTCCGCGTGGCTGTAGCTGATGAAAACCCAGTAGCGGCTCACGCGGGGTCGCCGTGTTTGCGGGGCTGCGGCTTAGCTGCCGGTGCCGATGTAGCGGGCTTTGTAACCGCCGAAGTTCCCCATCTCGCCGACCGGAGGAACGGCACTCATGTCATACACGGTGTCGCTGACGATGCGGCCGCTGTAGATGTCATAGACCATCACCTGTGCCTTGCCGCGCTGGCGCTCGCTCTCGGTGCGCACCGCGATGTAGCGGGTGGACCGTTTGGAAAACTCCCCGGTCCTCTCGGCATACGCGCGCGCCCGGTCTTCGGCGACGGTGCGCTGGCGCTGCGAGGCTTGGTTGCGGGTGATGAGATAGGTTCCACCGGCAGCGGCGGCTATCGCCCCCGCCGTGACGGGAATCGTTGCCGCGGGGCTGACTCCGGTGAGAGCCATCGGGAGACCGACCGCCAAACCGGTGGCGGCTCCGGCCAGCGCGGCATTCTCGCCGGGAGAGAGGTTGGAACATCCGCTGGTTGCCATGGCGGCGGCAACGGCGGCTGCGGGAATAGTGAGATTTTTGCGTTTCATGGCGATAAAAATCTAACCATGCCGGCCCTGAAAACAAGCGTCCGAAGCGGTGCGGCGCGCCGATTTCGGGTTGGCACTGAGGAACCGTGCCGATAACCTCTGCGCAGTGGCCCTTCCCAACGACATCACCGTCCGCAGCTACCGTCCCGCCGACCGCCCAGCCATCCGGCGCCTGTGCTGCGAGACCGGCTTTTTGGGCAATCCGATCGACCCCGTCTTCGAGGACCGCGAGCTGTTTGCCGACTACCTCACCTCCTACTACACGGATGTCGAACCCGAGGCGGCATTCGTCATGGAGCAGCACGGCGAGGTGAAAGGTTACCTCCTCGGGTCGCGCCGGCCGCTCCGCCAGCAGTTCCACGGGTTTTTCTTGAACCTCCGCCTCTTCGCCCGGGCGCTCGCTCGCTACCCGCGCTACAACAAAGCCACGCGCGAATTCATCCATTGGATTCTGAAAAATTCCTGGCGCGAAGTCCCGGCTGCCCCGCGCCGCACCGCACATTTCCATTTCAATGTCCTGCCCGAGGCGAAAGGCCTCGCCGGCACGCAGGCGATGGCGAACCTCTACTTCGACTTCCTCCGCGCGCACGGTGAGAAGGCGGTTTTCGGCCAAGTGGTGACCTTCAAATCCCGCCGCGGCGCGAAAATGCTCGAGCGGTTCGGATTTCAAGTCGTCGAAAAACGCGAGATCACAAAATACCGCGGTCGGCACCCGGAGCCGGTTTACCTCACGACGGTCATCAAGGACCTCGCCGAACCCGCGCACCCCTCGTTCGCGCGCAGCTGATTTTTTCCAACACATGAGCAACAAACGATTCGAAAATCAGGTCGCCGTCGTCACCGGCGCGGGCCGCGGGATCGGCGAGGCCATCGCCAAATCCCTCGCCGCCGAAGGCGCAAAAATCGCCGTCGTCAGCCGCACCGAGGCAAACTCCGCCAAGGTCGCTGCCGAAATCAACGCCACTTCGCCCGACGCTGCGAAACCCTACGCCGTGGATGTCGCCGATTTCGACGCCGTCCAAAAAGCGGGAGACCAAATCCTCGCGGACTTCGGCCGCTGCGACATCCTGGTGAACAATGCCGGCGTGACCCGCGACACACTCGCCATGCGCATGTCGAGTGACGATTGGGACACCGTTCTGCAAACAAACCTCAAGGGCGCCTTCAATTTCACCCGCGCCGTCATGCGCGCAATGGTCAAGCAGCGCTCCGG
>JBMOIA010000123.1:0-4307 GCA_049317565.1 Terrimicrobiaceae bacterium
AAGAGGCTCTCAAAGGTCGCGCCTGTTGAGACCGTGAGCGTTTGCGTCACGCTTTCGGCGGCGGTGAAGTTGTCGTTGCCGGGCTGGCTCGCGGTGATGGTGACATTGCCTGCGGCAACGCCGGCGACGGTGGTGCCGTTGACAGTCGCGAACGAGGCGTTCGACGAGGCAAATGTCATGGGCAGGCCGGACGAGGCATTGGCGGTGAGGGCCAATGTGCCACCGACGGCGACGCTCGACGGATCAAGGGTGAATGTGATCGTCTGCGTGGCTTTTTGGAAGGTGATGGTGGCCGTGGCGTTGGCACCGGCGCGTTCGGCAGTGGCTGCCACTGAGGCTCGCACGGTGACCGAACCGTTTCCTGAGTTGATCGTGAGTTGGTTTAGATTGAGCGTGACCTTGCTGGTGTCGCCGCCGACCACCTCGTAAGTCACAGGCGCGGGCGGGGTGGAGACGGCAGCCAGGGAGATGGTGGTTCCGTAGGTGGCGAATTGCGGCGGGGAGAAACTCAGCTGGGTGGGCGAGACATCCACGAGTTGGAGATACTGGGCTTGGTGGCTTCCCGTGCCGGTGCGCGTGTCGGGCAGTCCGACGAAGAGGCCCTCGTCGATCAGGCTGGCACCAGATCTGTGGGTGGCTGTTCCGTTGCCATCGCGCCAAACGAACTGGTTCGGATCGTCGGCGAGCAGGTCTTTCACGTTGTAGGAGCGCCCGCGGTCGATGCCGAAGTAGTTGGTGTCAGAGCCGGGGACTTTGGCGTTCAAGTCGTAGGTGGCTGAGGCATTGGATCCAAAGCCCGGGTTGTTGTTAACAAAAGCAAAGACGACGCTGTTGGCGCCGCCGGCCGATTGGCCGAGATTTTCGACTTTGCCAACGGCGAGGATGTTCGGGGCGAAGCCGCCGGTTTCCCCTTTTCTGGAGAGGAAATACATGTTCATGCCCATGAGCGCGGGGGCGTTGAGCCGGGCTTTGTTGACGCGACCGTAGAAGTCTTGCAATTTCCATTCGTCGGCGGTGCGGTTGCCCCAGATCGAGGCCATATTGTTGTAAACTTTGAAGTTCGGGATGTTCTTTCCGAAGTTCTGCTCGTATTTTGAGAAGTTGTTGGCGGCGTTGATGGTGCCGAAGTTCGTCTCGCTGGCGGCATAGCCGGTTTTGCTGTTTTGCGCGCCGGCTTCTTGGCCATACATGAGCATCGGGATGCCATCAGTGGCACCGGTCTGGGCGTAGGCATAGGCCAAGCGCCAGACATCGTTGTGCGGGAAGACCTCGTCGTGGCTGACGAGGTTGTTCAGGAGAGTGACATTGTCGAAGGAGGCGCGACGGTCGTCGTAGGCTTTCCAAGTGTCGAAGGTGTTCGGGGTTTTTGCCGTGCCCGCGCCGCCGTTGGCGGGATAACCGAAGAAGGTGTCGCGCCAGTAGAAGACGATGTTTTCGTTGAGGACATCGAAGTGGCGGGCGCTGCGGTAGCCGACGCCGTGACGGGGGCTGTTGCCGACCGTGCGGGCACCGTCGAGGGATTCCGCCATGTAGATGAAGTCCCACTTGCGGGCGCGGGTTTTGTTGATCGTGTATTCCCAGAATTGCGAGGGCAGGCCTTGGGCGAAGTCGCAGCGGAGGCCGTCGATGCCAATATGGGATTGGTTTTTCGGCGTGGATGCGGTGTGGCCGGATTTTTCGAGCCAGTAGATCGGGTAGTGGGCGAAGTATCTCCAAACTTGGCGCGTGGTCTCCGTGTGGCCCGCGAACTCGTCTCGCTCGAGGAGGAAGGCGAGTTTGTAGGCGTTGTCGGGATAGGATTTGTCGGGATTTTGCGTGCCCTTTTCTTTGACCAGGGCGTCGTAGTCGCCGAAGTAGAACTCGCGGACATCGGTCCAGTTGCCAAAGTCGTTGCGGTCCGGCGCGATGGCGATTTCGGTTCTGTTCCCCGCTGGCGTGCCGGGGAAGCCTTCCTTCGCATACCACCCGGGATTGAAGTCGCGGATTTGCTGCGAGGCGTTGGAGCTGATTCCGAGTTGAACCGCGCCTTGGCCCATAATGACATCGGGAGCGCTGTGGTTGAAAGTGCCATCCATCATGACGCCCACGCCCCATTGGTCGAGGCGCTGGACGAAGGTTTGGAATTCGGAGTCCGCGCTGGCGGTGCTGTTCCCGCGGCCGAGCATCGGAGCGACGGACCAGTAGTCACGAACGGCGTAGGGGCTGCCGGGATCGAAGGGTTGGCCTGGAGTTTCCGGATTAATGTCGCGACCTTCGATGCCGATCGGGTGGATGGGTTGTAGCCAGAGCATGTTGACGCCGAGGCCGTCGTAGTGGTCTTTGTTCAAGGCGTCGGGGCGTCCCTCGAAACCTCCGGATTCACCGGGAAGTGCGGGATCGTTGACGAGATCAAGGAATGTGCTGCGACCTGCGAAGGTATCGTCCTTGGCTTCGACGATGAGGGGATTGACCTCATACATGTTGATCTTGAAGGCTTTTTTCGGCGAAACGACAATGGCGCAATCGCGGCGCAGGCCGTTGTCGGTGTAGTAGATGAAGTTGCCGTTGTTGACGCCGGGAACTTTGTAGCGCACCTGGAGGCGGTAGGCGCCGCAGAGTTCGACTGGCAGGGTGGCGGTGTAGTAGCCGTCGGAGTTCGGTCCCGACATCGTGTAGCCGCGGAAGTAGGTGTTGGAGGTCGTGGTGACGGTCGAGGGGTCTTCCTCGAGGACGGCGAAATCGCGGCGGTTCAGGTTGGTGAAGACTTCGACTTGCGACGGAGTGACGGCGGTGTTGGGTTTGAATTTGACTGTGAGTTCCGCTTGGTCACCGGCGACTTCGTCCAGATAGAAACGGCGGAGGCCGTAGTTGCCATCGGTGTCGTTGCCATTGACGGAAACGATCATCTCGGGAATGCCGACATCGAAGCGGCCATCGAGGTCTTCATCGCGCAGGGAGGCCGTGTTGAGCGGTTGGTATTCCGGAATCTCGAGGTCGTTTCCGGAATTGCCGTAGAGCGGCGGGACTTGCGAGAGGATAGTTCCGCCAGAGCCGCCGCCGTAAGCTACAGCAGCGATGAAGAGGGTTTTCGGAACGGAGCCGAAAGCCTCAACGAGGTCGAGTTCGCCTTCAAGTGCCTGGCCTTGGTTGCCGAGCC
This sequence comes from Terrimicrobiaceae bacterium, assembly GCA_049317565.1. Classification (GTDB taxonomy): domain Bacteria; phylum Verrucomicrobiota; class Verrucomicrobiia; order Chthoniobacterales; family Terrimicrobiaceae; genus UBA967. The sequence continues at coordinate 3,137 of JBMOIA010000123.1, forward strand.
AGTTGCGGCCCGTGGCTTTGAAACCGTATTGGGACGCGGTGTTTGGTGTAGAGAAAATCCAGGGCTTGCTGGAATCGGACCCGTTGAAATTGCCGTAGACGCGGCCGTCTTTGGGCGAAGTGCCATTGCGGTAAATGCGTAAGTCGTTGAAGTAGGGCTGACGCTGATCGTCTCCAGTCAGATTTTGTGCATAGAATTCAATCTGGCTAGGAGCGGCAGCACTAACCGTAATATCACGCGAGAAAACGGACTTTCCATCCCTCGTAGTGGCTCTAACACGGAGGACATTTTCCGCAGTTCGAGTAATAGACCAATTCATCGCTTGAGATCCATAGGCCATGCCAGAATCGGAATCGGCGACTAGGACTTTTGCGTCGTTTTGGTTTTTTACGTTGATCAAGAAGGTGCTCCCAGCACGTATGTTAAAGCCTTTCTCACCACCGGCACCACTTTCCCAATTAATCGACCACTGGAAAGCAAGCGATTCGCCAACTGCGAGCGGGGTCGTGATTGGGCGGAAAGCCTGAACGATAGAAGTTGGGCCGCCCTTTGCGTAGAGACCAAAAGAGCTTGAACCCATCCCTGAAATTCCTGCGGCATTAGGATTTCCTAGAAAAACCCCAGATATACTTCCGCCGGTGGTAATAGTCCATGGTCCAAAGCCGCTGCCTTGGTTATTGCCAGTGGCCCACGCAGAATAATTCGATGCCGAATCCGAGCCGACCGCGGGTCCGACGGTCACGGGATTTCCGAATTGGTCGGTGATGTAGATCACATGGTCGTTGCTCCCGCCTTTGGGTGACCAGGTGGCGGTGTAGAGTTTGTTGCCGCGGATGGCGGCGTAGATGCGCATGCCGTTGTCGGAAACGAGGAAGTTCTGGCTGTCGAACTGGCCGTCCATGACGAATGCGGCGGAGGTGGAGGCGGACCAAGACGCACCGCCGGTGGTGTCGTCCGTCGTGCCGTTGGTGAAGGAAAAGTTCACCGAGGTGGCATTTCCCGGGACAGTGTAGGCATAGGTAAATCCGTTGTCCGTGGGTGTCATGGCGACTGTGGAGTTCGTGCCGGCGCCGATCGGGTTGAGGCGGACCGAGATGTTCGCGGAATTGGCCAGCAGACCTTCGTTCGGACGGTAGGTGATCGTGATGACCTTGTTGCCGCCGGACATGCT
>JBMOIA010000124.1:0-4305 GCA_049317565.1 Terrimicrobiaceae bacterium
GCATTCAAGGATTTCGCCGAACACGCCCGGCGTCTGAAGCCAGGACCGGCCGGGGGATTTGCCATCGGGCGCGAGCGGTTTGAATTTCTTATCCGCGAGAATTTGGGCCTCACGCTGTCATTGCCCGAAGCGCGGGCGCTCGGCGAATACCAGGTCGGCCGCCACCAATTCCTCCTCGATCGCGCGGCGAAGCGATACGGGCGCAAGGCGGCCCGCGAACTTATCGACGAGGCCGCCGATGCGTGGGACCCGGGCATGCCGCTGCTCGAGGCCTACCGTCGCACCACGGAATCCATCAAAGGGCGGTTGTGCCGTGCTGGGATCGTGACCGTTCCTTCGGGCGACACGCTGCGCGTTTTGCCCGTGCCGCCGTTCCTGCGGCACCAGTTCCCCACAGCCGCCTACAGCGGTCCCGAGCCCTTCGCGCGCCGGCAGTCCGCCATTTTTTGGGTCAACGACCTCAGTCTCGCCGAGGCCGACCCCGCGAAGAAGCGCGCGGAGGTCCGCCAACACCACGGGTTGGAACTCACCTGCGTGCACGAGGCGTGGCCCGGTCACCATCTCCAATTCACGGTCCAATGCCGCCACCGCAGTCGGCTGCGCCGGCTCTTTGCGCACCCGATTTTTTACGAGGGCTGGACGATGTGGTGCGAAAAAACCGCCGTCGAAACCGGCCTCGTGGAAACGCCGCGCGCCGAGTTGGTCCAACTCCACGACGCCCTCTGGCGCGCCCACCGGATTGTGATCGATTGCGGATTGCAGGACGGGTCGCTCACGCACGCCGCCGCGGCACAGCGCCTGTGTGCCGGTGTCGGATTCACCCCCGCCCGCGCCCGTGCGGATGTGAACTGGTATTCCTCCAGCCCCAGCGTCCCGATGAGCTACCTGCTCGGCCGGCTGGAGGTCGAAAAACTCCACGAACGCCTCGTCCAACGCGGCGGCTGGACCCTCAAAAAATTCAATGACTGGATGCTCTCCCACGGCGCGATTCCCTACAGCTGGTTTTCCCACGAGGCGCGCTGACGGGCCGAATTGGTGATTTAACTTTTCGAAGGAAGGGGCCGCGTGTTGGATTCGCTTCCGTGATCGAAACCTCCGAGACCATGGAACTCGCCGGCTCGAGGCTGCCTGCCGATGGGGGCGAGGCAACGGTCGAGCCCCTCGAGAAGGGCGGGTCGGACCGGAAATTCTACCGCGCGCGTAACGGTTCGGGGTCGATGATTTTCATCAGGTATTCCGGCGCGAAGGAGGAGAACCGCCACTATGTCGATATCGCGCGATTCCTGAAGGGCGCCGACGTGCCGGTGCCGGAGGTGTTCGAACACGACGGCGGCAACGGGCACATCTGGATGCAGGACATGGGCGCCGAGGACCTGTGGGGCTTCCGCGGGGAGCCTTGGGAAACGCGGCGTCCGCTTTACGAATCGGCACTGCGCGCCGTGCGGGCCATGCACACTGCGGCGGCGCGAACCGGCGGGCACGGGTTGCCGAAACTCGAGCGCGTGTTCGACTCCGGCCTCTACCGCTGGGAGAGGGATTATTTTTTCGAGAACTGCCTCGGCGGGTTTTTCAAAATCCCGCGGAACGAAGTTGAAGAGCTCGCCTCGCTGCCGGCACTGGAAGCGGCCGGCGAAATGCTGGCCGGGCTGCCGCGCTCGCTGGTGCACCGGGATTTCCAATCCCAGAACATCATGGTCATGGGCGGCAAGGCCTGGCTGATCGATTTCCAGGGGATGCGTTTCGGCTTGCCGCAATACGACCTCGCCTCGCTGCTCTACGACCCGTATGTGGAAATTTCCGGTGCCGAGCGCGTGGCACTGCTGGAGTTTTACAAATCGCTCGCCGCGCAGGACGGCCCGGTGCCGCCGGATTTCGATGAGGTCTTCGGTTGGTGTGCGCTGCAGCGCCTCATGCAGGCGCTCGGGGCCTACGGGTTTCTCGGAATCCAAAAAAACCGTCCGCATTTCCTCTCGCACATCCCCGCCGCCATGCGGTCGCTGCGGGAAGTCGCCTCGGGCCTTGATGGACTGGGCCCGCTGGTGCAGAAAATCGACTCGTTGCCATGGACAAAAGCCGCGAAACCGTAGTTATCCGCCGCATCGAACCCTCGCTCGACAATGCGAGGTTCGCCATCAAACGGCCGGCCGGCGGCGTGCTTGAAGTCGCAGCCGACATTTTCAAGGAAGGGCATGATGAAGTGGCGGCGGTGGTGAAATGGCGGCGCGCGGGAACTTCCGATTGGTCCGAGGCGCCGATGCGCCCGCTGCCGGATTCGAACGACCGCTGGGCCGGCTCGTTCGTCCTCGCTCAGGCCGGCGACTGGGAATTCACGGTCGAGGCGTGGGGTGACACCTATTTTTCCTGGCAGCACGAACTCGAAAAAAAATTCGCCGCCGGCCTGCGCGATCTCCAAAGCGAAATCCTCGAGGGCGCGGCATTTGTCGAATCCGCCGCCGCCCGCGCCGGGAAGGGGCGCGATGCTGAATTGTTGCGGGGCTTTGCCGAATCCCTCCGCGGCTCGGACGCCGCCGCAGCCCATGCCACGGCGCATGACCCCACGCTCTGCGCGCTCATGCGCATCCATGCCGACCGCTCGCTCTCGACGGTCGCGGAACCATCCCACCCGGTCTCGGTGGACCGCGACCGCGCCACCTTCGCGGCGTGGTATGAATTTTTCCCCCGCTCGGCGGAGGGAAAGCCCGACTCGGGTTCCACCTTCCGCGATTGCCTCGGCCGCATCGACGATGCGAAGGCGATGGGGTTCGATGTCATTTATTTCCCGCCGATCCACCCCATCGGCGAATCGAACCGCAAGGGGCGCAACAATTCCACCACCTGCCAACCCGGCGAACCCGGCGTGCCCTACGCGATCGGCAATCGCCGCCAGGGCGTGAACGGTGGTGGACACAAGGATGTCGCGCCCGAACTCGGGACGCTTGAGGATTTCGACTGGCTTGTTGGCGAAATCGAAAAGCGCGGCATGGAGGTCGCGCTCGACTTCGCGATCAACTGCTCGCCCGACCATCCGTATGTCCACGACCACCCGGATTGGTTTTTCAAGCGGCCGGACGGCTCGATCAAGTATGCCGAGAACCCGCCCAAGAAATACGAGGATGTGTATCCGCTGAACTTCCACAACGCCGATTGGCGCGCGCTGTGGGACGAGTTGCGCGATGTGCTCCTCTTCTGGTGCGGGCACGGCGTCAAAATTTTCCGCGTGGACAACCCGCACACGAAACCGGTCGCTTTCTGGGAGTGGGTGATCGCCGAGGTCCGGGCAAAATACCCGGACGCCATTTTCCTCAGCGAGGCCTTCACCAAGCCGAAGATGATGCAGGAACTCGCGAAGGCTGGGTTCACGCAGAGCTACACCTACTTCACCTGGCGCAACACGAAGCAGGAACTCACCGAATACCTCACCGAGCTGACCACGCCACCGATGCGGGATTTTTTCCGCGCAAATTTCTTTGCGAACACGCCGGACATCCTGCCCGAGTTTCTGCAGCGCGGCGGGCGCCCGGCGTTTCTCATCCGCGCCGTGCTCGCCTCGATGACCTGCCCGGTTTACGGCATCTACAGCGGGTTCGAGCTGTGCGAAAACACGCCCGTGCCCGGCAAGGAGGAGTATCTCGACTCGGAAAAATACCAGTTCAAGGGCCGCGATTGGAACGCGCCGGGCAACATCAAGGCCTACATCGCGCGACTGAACAAAATCCGCTCTGAAAACCGCGCCCTGCGCGGCTACGACAACCTCCGCCTGCACCTCGCCGAGAACGACAACATCCTATTTTTCTCGAAGTCCACCGAGTCGCTCGACAACACCATTCTCGTCGCCGTGACGCTCGATCCCTGGAACGGCCAGGGGGGATTTGTCACGGTGCCGCTCGCCGATTTTGGCATCGGCGGGGACGAGGAATACGAGGTCGAGGACCTGCTCACCGGCGAGTGGTTCCGCTGGCGCGGCGCGCGCAATTTCGTGGGGCTCGACCCGCACAGCCGTCCCGCCCACATCTTCCGCCTCCGCCGCCGCATCGGGCGCACTGAAGGCGCGACGGTCTTCGCTTGAGGATGTTTCGCGGGTTGGGTCCGGTCACTCGGGCGTTCCAGATCGAATAGTCTGGGGGGCGAAAAGTTTCAGCGATCGAATTCGATCGTTTGGATGACGGGTTGGAGAATGGGATTGGGGGTTTCGAGGATTTGGACTCCGACTGGGCGGCCTTGGCCGTCGCAGGCAGGAACAGAGGTGCGGATCGGGCTGCCGTAGTCGATGAATCCTTGGAGTTCGGTCGAGCGGAAGGAAATTCC
>JBMOIA010000125.1:0-4291 GCA_049317565.1 Terrimicrobiaceae bacterium
CCGGGGACGATGTATTTCCGGGTGTCGAGGCCGGAGTCGAGGATTCCAAGAACGATCGGAACCCCCGGGTGGTCGCGTTGGACGCGTTCGACCCCTTCCGGTGCGCCGATGATGCAGACGAGCGTGATGTCCGCGGCGCCCCGTTCCTTGATGGCGGAGATGGCGTGGGAGGCGGAGCCGCCAGTGGCGAGCATGGGATCGACAACCAGTGTGCGGGCCTGCTGAACGGGCGGGAGTTTGAAGTAGTAGTTGCGGGCGATGGCGGTTTCGTGATCGCGCTCGAGGCCGATGTAGCCGACCGAGATGTCCGGAAAAATATCCTGGAACGGCTGGAGCATTCCGAGCCCGGCGCGGAGGATCGGAACGACGACCAGCGGTCGGGCCAGAACGCGGCCGGCACAGGGGGCGAGGGGAGTTTCGATGTTTTTCTCAATCGTCTCCAAATCGCGTGTGGCCTCGAGGGCGAGGAGGAGCGTGAGTTGGTAGCTGAGGTTGCGGAACAGGACGGGCTTGGTGGTCTTGTCGCGGAGGTGGGTGATGAGGTGCTCGGCGAGCGGGTGGTTCAGGAGGCGCAGCGACATGATTTTTTTTTAATGTGAAATGCGGAATGCGGGAATGCGAAATGGTGCGGCGTGGCCGGCTCCTACTGCGGGGAGGGGAGGAGGGTGCGGAGTTCGGCGAGGCGGCGGGTGAAGAGGTCGAGCGTGGCTTGGATGGGGGCGGGGGTGGCCATATCGACTCCGGCTTCGCGGAGGGTTTCGACGGGGAATTTGCTGCCGCCGCTCGAGAGGAAGCGGAGGTAGCGCGAGGGGTCGCCGGTTTCGAGGACCTGTGTGGCCAGCGCGACGGCGGCGGAGAGTCCGGTGGCGTATTTGTAAACATAGAACGCGCTGTAAAAATGCGGGATGCGGAGGCACTCGAGTTCGAGCTCGGCATCGATGGCGAACTGCGGGCCGAAGTAGCCGTCGAGCAACTGGCGGTAGATTTTTTTGAATCCGTCGAGGGTGAGGGCGTTGCCGCTTTCCTCGGCGGCGTGGGCCTCGCGCTCGAATTCGGCGAACATGGTTTGGCGGAAGAGGGTGCCGCGGATGTCGTCGATCTGGCGGTTGATGATGAACGCGCGCATGGCGCGGTCGGTGGTGTTTTTCAGCAGGTGCTCGGTGAGGAGGACTTCGTTGAAGGTCGAGGCGACCTCGGCGAGGAAGATGGGGTAGTGGTGGTTTTGAAAGGATTGCGCGCGGCAGGAGGAGCGCGTGTGCATCGAGTGGCCGGCCTCGTGCGCAAGGGTGTAAACATCGGAGAACACATCGGCCTTGTAGTTCATCATGATGTAGGGCGGGCTGGTGTAGGTGCCGTGGGAAAACGCGCCGCTGCGTTTGTTTTTGTTCTCGTAGCGGTCGCACCAGCGTCCATCGAGCAGGCCGTGGCGGAGCGTGGTGGTGTAGTCGTTCCCGAGCGGGGCGAGTGCCGAGACAACGAGGTCCACCGCTTCGTCCCACGGGACATTGGTTTTCACGCCCTCGACGATCGGGACATAGGTGTCGTAGTGGTGGATTTCGGGGAGACGCAGCGCCTGACGGCGGAATTCAAAGTAGTCGAAGAGCGCCGGGAGGTTCGCACGGGCGGTGGAAATGAGGTTGTCGTAAATGGCGGTCGGGATGTCGTCGGCGAAGAGCGCGGCCTCGCGGGCGGAGGGGTGCCGGCGGGCGCGGGCGTAGAAGACATCGGCGCGGATGGAAGCGGCGAGCGAGGAGGCGAGGGTGTAGCGGTGTGCGGAAAATTCCTCGTAGAACTGGTGGAAGGCGGCCTTGCGCACGGCGGGATCGCGGTCCTGCAGGAACGAGGAGAAGGAACTCTGGGTGAGCTCGCGTTCACGGCCCTGGCTGTCGGTGAGCGTGCCGAAGCGCATGTCCACATTGGTGAGCTGGGAAAAAGTTTCGCCATGGCCGCGGATGGCGGTGGCACCGAGCGCGAGGAGGCGCTCCTCGTCGGGGCCGAGAGTGTGATCCTTCAAGCGCCGGAGCTTGCGGAGCGGGATGGTCCACTCGGCGAGAGCGGGGTCGGCAAGATAGGCGGCAAAGCGGTCGTCGGGGATGGATTGAATTTCCGGCGAGAGGAACGAGAACGCCTCGCCGATGTGGACGAGGAGATTGTCGAGGCGGGCCTCGGCATCGAGAGCGGCGGGGTCTGAGCTGTCGCCGCAGACTCGAAGCGACGCGAATTGGCTCAGGCGCTCGACGCGGAGGTCGATGGATTTTTCAAACTCCAGGCACTCGGCGAGCGTGGCGGGTCCATCGTTCAAGCGGCCGCGGAAACGGGCGACCCCGGTGTAGGAGGATTTCAGCGTGGCGAAATCGGATTCCCAGTCGGCCTCGGTGGCGTAGAGCGGGTTGAGGTCCCATTTGTCGGACTCGGAAACTTCGGAGCGGAGCGGCGTCGTTTGCATCGCCCGATCTAAGATCGGGAATGCCAAATGGGGAATGCGAAATACGGGAGTGCATTTGGGAATCCACCCAAAAATCGGTTGGAATGACCGTCAGGCACGGGTAATGGTTCCGCCCATGAAAATCCTCCCTCTGGCGGTTGCAGCTTTGCTTCTCGCATCGGATCTCTTGATTGCCCAATCGCCCGCCGCCGCGCAGGAGAATGAGGCGGCCTACGCACTTTTCTCCGCCGCCGACTACAAGGGCGCCGCCGCGGCCTACGAAGGCATCATCAGCGGTTACCCGACCGATGTTGTCGTCCAAACCGCCCAAATCCAACTCGCCCTCTGCCGTTTTTACCTCGGCGAATTCGACGGAGCCTTGGCCGCGCTGGACAAGTTGCAATCCGGTCCGCCCTTGGCGGGGGAATCGGCGGCGCTCGTGGACAGCCTCCGGCCACAAATCCTGGCCGCCAAAGCGATGTCGTTGCCGCCCGGCGATGCAGCGCGCAAGGGGATCTTCGATCAGGCCATCAAGGGTTACACGGATTTCATCTCGAAACACCCGCGCTCGCCCGAACTCGAGTCTGCTGCATACGGACGGGCGCTTTGCGAATTTCAAATCGGCGAATACGGCAAGGCGGTCACCGGCCTGCGCGAAAACATCTCGAAGTTCGGCAACTCGGGCACGATCGATTCCAGCAAAAACCTGCTCGCGATCGCGCTCGCCACGCAAGGAGGCGAGGCCCTCTCCAAGGACGGCGGAGACAAGACTGCGGGGCTCGCGTTGCTCCAGGAAGCCGAGGGGATTCTTCGCGGGATCATCGGGGACAAAAAAGACCTCGCCCTCGTTAATGACGCGCATTTCCAGCTCGGCGAAATCCTCGCCATGCGCGCCGCCCACACGCCGGAAGCCGAACGCCAGCCCATCTATGACGAGGCCGCTGCCGCCTACATGGCCGTCCTACCCAAGGAACAAATTCTCGCCATGCAACAGGCAAAGGTGGACTCGTTCGCCGGCCGCAAGCGCGCCGCTCTCGCCGCCCGCGACATCGCCCTGAAGAAAAAACTCGATCAGGAAAACGAGCGCGAACTGCGCAAACTCGCCGAAATCGGCGGCAAGCCCGACCAGACCGCGCCCGCGCTCCTCAAACTCGGCGAGATTCTTTTCAACTCCGGAAAATACAACGCCTCGCGCGTCGTTTTGAACCATGCCACGCCGTTCCTCGCATCCCCCGATGAAAAAATGCGCGCCCTCTACCACCGCGCGATGGGCTACGCGGTGCAAGGTGCCGCGGAACCTGCCGTGAAGGACTACAACCAGTTCCAGTCCGAGCACAAAGGCAAGCCGATCGCGGAAAACCTGCCGTTCCTCATCGGCAACATGTTCCTTTCGCAGGGAGACAGCGAATCCGCCATCCGCTATTTCGACGAGTCCCTCCAAATCTACCCACAGGGCCGCCTCGCGGGCCTCTCGGTCGCCCAAAAGGCGCAGGCGCAAACGGCGCTGAAGCAATACGACGAGGCGCTGCGCACCTTCACCGACTGCCTCGCCAACAATCCCTCGCCCGAGGTCGGCGTCGTCGCCCAAAGTGGCATCGCGAATATCCACCGCGACACCGCGAACTGGGACGCCGCCATCGCCGCCTATCAGGAGACCATTTCCAAATATCCGGGAACGCCGCAGGCTGCGGACGCCCCCTATTGGATCGCCGTTTGCACCCAGCAAAAAGGCGACAACGCCGCGGCCGCCGACCAACTCGCCAAATTCATTTCGGAAAACCCCGGCAACGCCCTTGTCCCGCTCGCCACTTTCGCGCTCGGCAATGCGCAGATCGCCACCGGCAAAAAAGACGAAGGCCTCGCCAC
>JBMOIA010000126.1:0-4279 GCA_049317565.1 Terrimicrobiaceae bacterium
AGCGGCCCCTGTGCCAGCGGGGAGTCTTGAAGAACGGGCATCGCCTCCAGTCCCGCCGGCACCGCCTGCCCCGGCCGGAGCGAGATGCAGGTGCGAGCGCAGAATTTGCGGAGCAGGGCCACGGCCCGCTGCGCCTGGGTGGGACCGCTGCCGAATACAACAAGCGAGGCCTTGTCGCGCCCCATGCGCGAGCTTTTGCCTCCCGCGAGGAGCAGGCCATGCAACCGGGTGGTCATGCTCTGGATGGTGCGTTTCGCGAGAACGGGGAATTCATGCCTCCGCCCATGGAAAATGCGGCACTGCCTCCGCGTCCATAAAACTTTTGCCCAAATTCCGGCAGTTGCGCGTTACAGCAGCCCAACAGGCAGCGCCCGCCTGTCAAAAAACTCCGACACACGCCCGTGCCGTGTTGAGATGAACCTCCACCACTTGGCGGATGTCCTTGGAATATCCCCCCGCCAGCACCCACGCGACTGGGATGCCATTGTCCCTGGCAAATTGAAAAACCATCCGGTCCCGTTCCCACAAATCGTCATGTCCCAAGTCGAGGGGCGAATAGGGATCGTCCCGCAGCGGATCGGCGCCAGCCTGGTAAAGGAGCAAGTCCGGTTTTCCCGCGGCCGTGATCCAGCCGAGCTTCGCCTCGACTTCCGAAAGCATCATCGTCCGGTCGGACCCGCCAGTAGGAACCAGCGGCACCGAAAAATGATTCGGACCATCGCTGTGGTGCAGATCCCGCACATCGCGGAAGCACTCGTTCTCCCAATAATCGTTTCCGTAAATCGAGAGCGCCCGCATCCATGGCCGGCCGACAGCCAAAGTCGCCGTCCCATTCCCGTAGTGCAAATCCATGTCGAGAACCGCCGCGGTGCGGATCAGCCCGCGTTCGCGCAACGCCTCAAGCGCCACAACCAATCCATTGAAAGTGCAAAACCCCTCGCCATGATCCGCACACGAGTGGTGAAACCCGCTCGCCAAGGCCGCCGAAACCCCATCCTCAAGAGCCTGCGCCGCCGCGGCGAGCACTCCCCCGTTCGTCAGCAAAACACTGCCCCAAAGCGCGGGACTCCATGGGAATTTTTGCGACTCCGCCAACTCCCTCGGCTCTCCAGTTTCGATGGCATCGATGTATCCGCCCGTGTGCACCCGCTCCAAATCCCGCCGCGAAACAGGCTCCGGCGCCAGAATCTCCACACGCGGCAATTCCGAACGGATTCCCTCCGCCACCAGCGCGAACTTCGCCATCGGCATAATGTGGTTCCCGATCGGCGCGGCGAATCCTGGATGGTGGAAAAATCTCATCGTGTTGTCGGCGGCAGCAAGGCGATGCTCACCTCGGCGGGCGGATACGATTTCATCGAGTCCCACACGATCCTCATGTCGGCCTGCCGAAATTCCATGCCATACATTTTGTAAAGCGACCGCACCAGGGCCGCGACCTCGGAACCGGGCTCCGAGCCCTCCGCTTCGAGCCCGACCCGACGGATGATCAGGCAAAGAGGAACCGGACGCGGACCGCCCGAGCGGTCGATCTCGACGGGATCGCGGAAGTCGGGTTGCAAATAATTTACCGCCGCGGGATCGACCATTTTGAAACCTGCCCGCTCATAGGCTGCGAGCCGCACCCAGGTTTTTTCATTCGCCGGGTCGAAATGTTCCATCTCGCCAACCAGCGTGACCGGTTCAGCGGCATCCCGCCCGAGCCCGCGGAGAAACTCGCACGCCGACGCCACCGGCATCGCACGCATCCAACCTGCAATCCCCGAGCGCCGCCAGGCCGGGGCGACGAGATTGTGCGAGGTGTGCACCACCGCGCCGGGAACATTTTCCAAAACAATCACCGTGTGGTCGCGCACCGCCACGAACTCTCCATTCCGCGTGACCAGCGCCAATCCATAGTGCAGCGCCACCCCGTCACGAAACTCCGCCGGCCACGCCATCCGCCGCTCCAAAACCGCCGCCTGCTCCATTTCGCCCGCGGCACCGAACTCCGACCACAGCGCACCGAACGCCATGTCAAACCCTGCCGAGGTAGTGTCGCGGATGTGATGCAGAGTAAATTCCGTCCAGTCGCCCTGCAGGCTCTTTACATCACCGGGCGCGAGGTGCGCCGGTTCCATCCACGGCGCCAGGTTCATGCCGCGGCCTGCCCGTGATGGAACTGAAGCTCGTAGATGCTGCGGTAAAGATCGGACTTCGCGAGCAGTTCGTCATGGGTCCCGGTCGCCGCCACCCGCCCCTGATCCATCACCACGATGCAGTCGGATTTCAAAACCGTGGAAAGCCGGTGCGCGATCGCCACCACCGTCCGCCCCTCGGAAAGCCGGTCGAGCGCGGCCTGAACCATCCTCTCGCTCTCGGAGTCCAACGCCGAGGTCGCCTCGTCGAGAAGCAGGATCGGCGCGTTCTTCAACAGCGCCCGCGCGATCGCCAAGCGCTGCTGCTGCCCGCCGCTCAACATGCAGCCCTTGTCACCGACCACCGTTTCGTAACCCTGCGGTTGCGCCAGAATGAAATCATGCGCGAAGGCATCCCGCGCCGCCGACTCGATCTCCGCATCCGTCGCATCCAACCGCCCGTAGCGGATGTTTTCCCGAATGGTGTCGTGGAAGAGAAAGGTTTCCTGAGTGACCATGCCGATGTGGGAGCGCAGCGAGGTCAGCGCGACCTCTCGGACATCGTGTCCATCCACGCGCACCACCCCTTGTTGCGGGTCGTAGAAACGCATGATGAGCGAGAGGAGCGTGCTCTTGCCCGCACCGCTCGCGCCCACCAGCGCGTATTTTTTTCCCGCCTCGATGTGGAGATTTACATCGCGCACCGCCGCCTTCTCCGTGCCGTAATCGAAACCCACCCGCTCCAAATCGATCCGTCCCGCGCATTTTTCCAAAACCAATGCCCCGGGCGCGTCGACGATCGTTGGGCTTCGCTCGAGGAGTTCGAAGATATTGTTCGCCGAGACCATGCACCGTTGCATCGTCATCGGAATCCGGCTGAGTTTTTTCACCGGATCGTAAAGCAGGAAAATCCCCGCGCAGAGCGCCGCGAATTTCGCGAAGCTGATGCCGAAGTAATAGACATACGCCATCGCCAGAACCACACCCAGGGCCGAAATCGTCTCGATGAGAGGTTGCACGATGTCGGAACTCCGCCGCACGCGCATCCCCTCGTGGCACTGCTTGTCGCTCGCCTTGGCGAACTGCTCGACCTGGTAATCCTCGCGCGCGAACCCCTTGATCACCCGCATTCCCGCAAAGGTTTCCTGCAAAATCACCGACATCTGCACGCTCTCCTGCTCCTGCGCCTTGCCGGCCTTTCTCACCCGCCGGCCGAAAACGACGATCGGCACGATGCAAATCGGAAACAGCACAAGCGTCGTCAGGCTGAATTTCCAATCGATCGCCACCAGCACGATCACTCCGGTCAACACCGCCACCGGGTCCTTGATGATGTTGCCCGAGACCTCGGTCAGCGCCGTCTGCGCCACACCCGTGTCGCTCATCACGCGCGACATGAGTTTGCCGGCCTTCTCGCGGTTGAAGAAATCCAGCGACTGCGACATCAGGTGCGCGAACAATTTCGTCCGGATGTCCCGCAGCACGCGCAAGCTCACCCACGCGAGGCAATACACATTCAGGTAGGAAAAAATCCCGCGCGCCGCCATCACCAACGGGATCAACAGCGCGATCCACAGCACGCTCTCAATCCCCGGCCCCGCATCATTCAGCCCGCCCTCGAGCAGTTGCCGCTGGCCCGGCAATTTCATCCCCTCGCCCATCAGCATCTCCCCGGCCTTGTTGATCACCAGCGGAATCGCCCCGCTGAACATCCCCGCCAACACGCCGCATCCGATTCCGATGAAAAACCGGACCTTGTAGGGCACCATGTAGCCGAGCAGGCGGCGATAGGGTTTCGAAAACTCCCGCACCAATTGCGGGAAGGGCAACTTCTCCTTGTTCGACATTCGTGCTCTTTCTACAGGGCCCCGCCGCCCCGTGCATCACCGAAAAATCATCGGCGATACTCAGCCACCCCAGCGCGCGCCCTGAGACAGCGCGGGAACCCAGTTGCGCAAATGCCCGTTCGAGTAGTCGGTCTTGCCAATCGCACCGATCATCCGCCGTCCGGTTGCCCGCCTCCAATACCGGCTCATGCTCTCCGCCGTGTGGCAGCCCCAGCTTTTCACAAAGGCGTCGCGTGTGAAAATTCCACGCCGGATGCCCGCCAGTTCCTTTTCGTGGAGCCAACTCTTCGACCCGCTGTCGATTTCGTTGCTGTA
>JBMOIA010000127.1:0-4277 GCA_049317565.1 Terrimicrobiaceae bacterium
GTTCCCCAGCGCCGGTGGAAAAATCTTTCCCACGGCGAGAAGAGAAGGCGGTCCGCCAGCAGGCCGATGGCGACGATGATGACCATCACGGCGATGACCTGGTCCATGGCGAAAAGCTCGCGCCCGAATTGCAGAAGTTGTCCGAGCCCGAACCCGGTCAGGATGGTGACGAAAATCTCGGCGGCCATGAGGGATCGCCATGCGAAGGCCCACCCCTGCTTCATGCCGCCCACCAGATGCGGCAGCGAGGCGGGAATCACGACTTTCACCCAGCTGTGCAGGCCGCGCGATCCCATCGTGCGGGCGGCGCGCAGGTAGATCGGCGGGATGGACCGCACCCCGTCGCTGGTGGCGATGAGGACCGACCAGAGCGTGCCCATGACCACGATGAAAAGCATGGCGGCCTCCGATTGGCCGAACCAAAGCAGGGCGAGTGGGACCCAACACACGCTGGGGAGCGTTTGAACGCCCAGCGCCAGCAGTCCGATCGTGTCGCGCATGAGGCGGGATTGCGCGGTCAACAGTCCCAGCGGCACACCGAAGAGCAGCCCGATTCCATACCCGAGCAAAAGCCGGTGCATGGTGACCAGCGTGGCCGAAAGAAGCGATCCATCGAGCGCGGCCTGCCACATGTAAACGGCGACATTCGAGGGCGACGGCAGAAGAACCGGCGACCACAGGCCTGACCGCGAGGCAAGTTCCCACGAGGCGAGAAGCACCACGAAAAACGAGATGGAGGAAATCACCCGGATCATTCGGACACCTCCTTGCCTTGAGAGGGCTGGAAGCCTTTCAAGGCCGCTGTGATCTCGCTGGAGTAGCGGGCGAGTTCCACGCTGTTGATGTCCCTCGGACGCGGCAGGCCGATCAAATGTTCGGAACGAATCCGGCCCGGATTTGGAGAAAACAAAATGACGCGATCGCCGAGGCACACCGCTTCGCGGACATTGTGGGTCACAAAAACAATCGTCTTTCGGCGGGCTTCCCAGATGCGCTGGATGTCGCCGTAGAGTTGCTCGCGGGTCATGGCATCGAGCGCCGCGAAGGGTTCGTCCATGAGAAGAACCTTGGGGTTCGGAGCGAGCGCACGGGCCAGGGCCACGCGTTGTTTCATGCCGCCGGAGAGTTCATGGATGTTCGCGTAGGCGAATTTTTCGAGGCCCACGAGTTGCAGGTAGTATTTGGCCACTTCGAGGCGTTCCTTGGAAGAGAGACCGGGCTTGAGCTTCAGGCCGAACAGGACATTTCCGATCACATTCAGCCAAGGGAAAAGAGCGTGCTCCTGGAACATGACCATGCGGTCGCGGCCCGGTCCGGAAATCGGTGCGCCCGCGGCGAGCGCCCGGCCCGAGGTGGGTTCATCGAGGCCGGCGATGATGTTCAGGAGCGTGGATTTTCCGCATCCGCTCGGCCCCACGAGGCAGAGGAACTCGCCCTCGGCGACTTTGACGCTCACATTGTCCAGGGCGACAATCGTGCCGCGCGGCGTGGAAAAGGATTTGGTCACGCCATCGATCTCGATTTTTTCGGCCTTGGCGTTCGCCAACTCGGTTTCCAGACTCATGGTTTACAGACCAGTTCAGTTAAGTTTACCCGGGTGCGGAGGAAACCAACTTTTCTGGCCTTTTCCAGAAATTCCTCGAACGGCTGCACAGTGATCTCGCAATTCGGGTCCAGGCGGGTCCACGCCTCATCGACCAGTTTTTGACTGATTTCGCGCCGTGTGATGGCGGTGAGTTCGTCGCGGATGCGGCGGCGGGCCTCTTCGGGATTGGCAAGCATCCAATCGGTGAGCTCCAAGTGCGCCGCCACAAATCGGCGGGCGATTTCGGGATGATCGGCGAGGAATCCCGCGCGCGCCGCGAGAACCGTGGTCACCGCCTCGGGGGACAAATGAAAAATCCGGCCCCCTGCCTCGTTGATCAGTCGCGAGACCCATGGCTCGACAGTCCAAGCGGCATCGAGTTTGCCCTGTTGGAAAAGCTGGAGCATGTCGGGATTGCCTGTGGGAACGACCCGGGCATCGCCACCGACCAGCGTGACCTTGATGTGGTGCTCCAGCAACCACGCCCGGCACTCGACATCCTGGGTGTTTCCAAGCTGGGGAGTGGAAATCGTTTTTCCCCGGAAATCCTCCGCCGAGGAAATTCCATCCCCCCGCACCACCAATGCCTCGCCCCCTCGCATGGCACCGGAAACGATGCGAACCTCATCGCCGTTCGAGCGCGCGTGGGCATTGACCGCCGGAGCCGGGCCGACAAAGGAAAAATCGATCGCCTTGGTGAAGAATGCCTCCATGGCCGAGGGGCCGGCGTTGAAAGCGAGCCACTCGATTTTCACCGGGTGGCCGAGGCGATTTTCAAACCAACCCTTTCCCTCCCGCGACATGTTCGCCGCCACGAGGGCTTGCGCGTGGGTGATGTTCGGAAAAAAACCCACCCGGACTGTCGATGGCGCCTCGCCGCCGAATGCGAGGCCGGCCGAAGCGGCAAGGAGGGCCGCGAGAAAAAATCTCATGGCTCCGCGGCGAGGTTTGTTGATGACCGAATTTTCCCCCAGGGTGTTCATCGGCCCGCGAGATTCGTCGGGCTTCGCCACCAGTCCAATCCATTTTCCTCAGCATCGCTCCGGTGGGACAGCCCGAGGATAGGAAACAGCAGGATCTTCTTCCGGACGGCGCTGAACTTTTCCACGGCGATTTGGCGGCGCAGGGATTCGCGGAACAGCTCGCTCACAGCCTCGTAGCCGGTTTCCTACTCCAATCTTTTCAGCCGCTCCGCGAGGTCCGACGGCGCGACAAAAACCATTTGCCGTCCCCGCTTCCGCTTTTCGAGCACTCCGAGCCCGGCCAGGCCGAGCAAATCGGTGCGCGCTGTTTGATAGACCACATTGTGGCTCTTCTGGTGGCTGGCGAATGTGTAGCGCTGCCGGGGATGCTTGAGCGCATGGCGCACGATCTCGACTTGCCGGTGATTCAAAATCTCGAGCGCCCTGATGCGGGACTCCACCTCCAGCACTTCACCTGTTTTGCGCTCGATGTAGCCGTGCAAATCGCGAATCGCACTTCGGATCACCCGGGACTGCGCGATCAGAAAATAGGTGAGATCGTTGTCATCCGTCTCCGTATACAAAAACGAACGGCCATATTTCATCGGGGCCTTTCTCAGAATGCTGGAAATCGAGAGAAATTCGAAAATCCAGTAACCGCCGCGCAACATCGCCCAGTAAAACAGAGCGCGCGCCGTCCTTCCGTTCCCGTCCACGAACGGATGGTCATAGGCCAGCCAGAAGTGGAGGATGATCGCCCGCACCGCTGGATGCACAAAGAAGTCCGGTGTTTCTCCATTCGCAAACGCACACATCGCCGCCATGCGGGACTCGAGTTCCTCGGCGGGTGGCGGATCGTGATAGACCTGCCCATAATCATCGCCCACGACGCGCTTCTCATCGGCCCGTCGAAACCGCCCCGCCGCAGACCCATCCTCAAGCGTTTTATCAGTCACCAACCGATGGATTTCGAACACCAACCCCGGCGTGAACCGCTCACCCTTGAGCTCCCGGATGCGCTGCATCGTCGCGTAGTTGTTCAGAATCATTTGCTCACTCGTGTCGCTCGGCTTGCGCCCCGTGCGGATCATTTCCTTGGCCACCTCGCGCGTCGTCGCAGCGCCTTCGAGTTGGCTCGAAGTGATCGCCTCCTCCATCAACGAACTCACCGAATACCGGTCGCGGGTGTGAGGATTTTTAATCGGTTCCGGAATGCCCACCGATCCGCCCGCTCCGAGGTCGATTTGGTGGAGTTCCTCCTGCACGAATTCCGGCACGGCGAACTGAAACGGTTTTCGCGCGGCATCGAATAACGGGATCGGTTTCAAGGCATCCATCCGCGAAAGTTTGAGCACCATCCACCACTCCCGATGCGTCAAACCCGAAGGCGGTGGAAGGTGCCGCAGTTTATCCCAATGCAGGTAGTGCCTTTGCGCCCTGGAT
This sequence comes from Terrimicrobiaceae bacterium, assembly GCA_049317565.1. Classification (GTDB taxonomy): domain Bacteria; phylum Verrucomicrobiota; class Verrucomicrobiia; order Chthoniobacterales; family Terrimicrobiaceae; genus UBA967. The sequence goes on from JBMOIA010000127.1 coordinate 3,991, forward strand.
TCCCTCACCGAGGAAAAAAGCTGCGCCATCCGCTCCGGGGGATTCAAAGTGGCAATCAACTCTTCGAGCTTTGGTGGTGTCTGCGGAATTCGCATCAGGGAATCAACAAGTTAACGCTTTTTCCAATCTGCTATTCCGTCTGAAATTGGCAAGAAAATACTAAATTATTTTATTTTAGTATTTCGCGCCGAATTTTTCATCCTCGGCCTCCGACTCGGCCCCTGCATGCTCTACAACCACGAGCAAGTCATGGCGGCCATCGAGCGCAGTCGCCGTTCGGGGATTCA
>JBMOIA010000128.1:0-4276 GCA_049317565.1 Terrimicrobiaceae bacterium
GGGTGATGAAGAAGAAGCCGGTGTAGGTGCTTTGGACGGTGCTGAGGAGGTTGAAGCCGATGATCGAGGTGACATATTCCACGCCCGGGGTCTTGAGCAGGATGTCCTCGATTTTTTCCGAGGCGGCGGTGGTCTGCTGGAGCGAGGAGGCGCGGGGGAGCTGGACGACGCCAAAGAGGTAGCCCTGGTCCTCCTCGGGGATGAAGGCCGTGGGGAGCTTCGAGCCGATTAACCCGCCCGCGGCGCCGAGGCCGACGAGGATGATCACGGAGATGGCGACCTTGCGGATGAGGCCACGGCAGACGGATTCGTAGCCCTTCGTGGCGGTGCCGAAGATGTTGTTGAAGCCCTTGAAGAACGCGCCGAGCGGGCCGCGTGCTTCCTTGCGGGGGCGGAGCAGGAGGGCGCCGAGGGCGGGGCTGAGCGAGAGGGCGTTGAACGCCGAGAGGAGGACCGAGACCGCCATGGTCACGGCGAACTGCTGATACATCGCGCCGGTGATGCCCGGGATGAATGCCGTGGGGATGAACACCGCGGCGAGGATGAGGGCGATGGCGACCACTGGGCCGGAAACCTGCGACATCGCCTTGATGGCGGCATCGCGCGGGGAGAGTCCCTCCTCGATGTGGGACTCGATGGCTTCGACAACGACGATGGCGTCGTCCACCACGAGGCCGATCGCGAGGACCATGCCGAAAAGGGAGAGCGTGTTGATCGAGAAGCCCAGCATCGGGAACACGGCGAAGGTGCCGATGAGCGAGACCGGGACGGCGATGAGCGGGATGAGCGTGGCGCGCCAGCCCTGCAGGAAGATGAAGACGACGGCAATGACGAGGACCATCGCCTCGAAGAGCGTCTGGATGATTTCCTTGATGCCGTCGGTGATGGCGAGCGTGGTGTCGAGCGCGACGGTGTATTCGAGCCCCGCGGGGAAGAGTTTCGACTGCTCCGAGAAGAAATTGCGGAGCTGTTTCATTGTGTCCACGGCGTTCGAGCCCGGGAGTTGGTAGACGGCGATGATGCAGGCGTTCTGGCCCTGGAAGCGGCCGCGGATGTTGTAAACCTGACCGCCGAGTTCCACGCGGGCGACATCCTTCACGCGGACGACCGAGCCGTTGGGGTCGGCGCGGATGACGATCTCCTCAAATTCCTCGACGGTGGTGAGGCGGCCGGTGGTGGTGACGGTGAAGGTGAAGACCTGGCCCTGCGGGACGGGTTCGCCGCCGATCTGGCCGGCAGGGTTGACCTTGTTCTGGGCGGAGACTGCGGCGATGACCTCGGGGACCGTGATGTTGAGCGTGGCGAGGCGGTCCGGCTTCACCCAGATGCGCATCGCGTATTGGCCCGCGCCGAAGATGCTCACGCTGCCGACGCCCTCGATGCGGCTGAGGGGTTGGTTGAGATTGATGTAGGCGTAATTCGCCAGGAAGGTCGGATCGAATTCGCCGCCCGGGGAGGAGAGGACAAAGACGCCGAGCGGGGAGGAGAGCGACTGCTCGACCGTGACGCCGTAGTTGCGCACCTCCTGCGGGAGCTGCGACGACGCCTGCGTCTGGCGCATCTGGGCGAGAATCTGGTCGGTCGTCGGCTCGGTGTCCGTGCCGAAGATGATGTTCAGGCTCATGATGCCTGAGTTCGCGTTGATGGAATACATGTATTCCATGCCCTCGACGCCGCTCATTTGCATTTCGATGGGGGTGGCGACGGATTGTTCGACGGTGAGGGCGTCGGCGCCGACATAGGTGGTGGTGACCTGGATTTGCGGCGGGACGATGTTCGGGTATTGGGCGACGGGGAGGCCTGCCATCGAGACGAGGCCGACGATCACGGTGATGATCGCGATGACCATGGCCACGATGGGCCGGCGGATGAAAAAATTCGACATGCGCTGGTGGCGTCAGTTTTGGGCCGCGGGGGACGGGGCCGGAGACGGGGCGGGGGTGGACGCCCCGACGGGTGCGGTGGCGCTTTGCGGCGGGGCTGGCGGAGGCGGACCCTGCCAGGGTTTGACCTCGAGCTTGAGGCCGGGGCGGGCTTTTTCCACACCCTCGACAATGACCTTCGCATTCGGCGGCACGGGGCCGGTGACGACTTGCCACTGGTCCTGAAGCGGGCCGGGGACGACGGGGATGGGCTTGGCGGTGGAATCGGGCTGGAGGATGGAGACGAAGTGCGCGCCCTGGAGTTCGACGATGGATTTTTGCGGGACGAGAATGGCGTTGTCGATCTGCTGGACGGGTGCGGTGACGGAGGCGAAGAGGCCCGGGCGCAGGATGCCGCTCGGGTTCGGGAAGAGGCCGGTGACTTGGATGGTGCCGGTGGAACTGTTGATCTGGCGGTTGACGAAATCATAGGTGCCGGGCTCGGGGTAGGCGGAGCCGTCGGCGAGCTTGAGCGTGAGGCGGGCGGCGCGTTGGGCTTGCGGGATGTTCGATAGGCGCTCGATGAGGTCGAACGCCTGGAGGTATTCCGCCTCGGTGATGAAGAAGTTCATCTTCATGGGGTCGATTTGCGACGCCTGGGTGAGGATGGCGACGCGGCCGCCGGGGCCGACGAGGTCGCCGATCTGCGCCTGCGCGACGCCCGCGATGCCGTCGAACGGGGCGCGGATCGTGCAGTAGTCGAGGTTCACCTGGGATGACTGGACGGCCGCCTGCGCGGCGGCGACATCGGCGATGGAGGCCTGGGTGTTTTGGTAGGAGGTCTGGTATTGCTGCTCGCTGATGACCTTCGTTTGGTAGAGCTGGGTCTGTTTTTCGAGGGTGAGCTGCTCGAGTTGGGCCTTGGCGACGGCACTGGCGTATTGGGCCTGGGACTGGGCGAGCGCGGCCTGGAACGGGCGGGGGTCGATCGTGAACAGGATATCGCCTTTTTTGACGAGCGAGCCTTCGCGGTAGTTCTGGGTGAGGAGATAGCCGGTGACCTGCGCTTGGATGTTCGCGTTTTGGAAGCCGTCGAGAAGACCGACCCATTGCTCGGAGGCGATGACAGTTTGGCGGACGACCGGCGTGGCGCTGACGGGGACGGGCGGGGCCGCGGGCGGCTCGGGTTTTTTGCAGGAGGAAAGGACAAACGCCGCGAGAAGGAGGGCGGCCGGGGGCGCGAGGAATTTCATCGGGTCACGCGTAGCGGGAACGCGCGGACGGGGCGAGAATTTTGTGGCCTATTCGTCTTCTTTTGGACCGATGGTCCGCTCGCCGACGAGGAATTCCTGGACATTGCCGATGGTGCGGAGAGTGGTGTTCCCGACCTTTTTCGCGGTGGTTTCAGTGAAGTCCGAGATGCGACCGAAGAGGCCGCCGGGGTGTTTTTCTTCGGGGGCGGGAGCGTTTTCGGTGAGTTCGAGCGGCTTGAGGACGCCGCCGCCCTGGGCGGAGAACGAGGTGGTGCCGATGGCGACGCCCATGCTGTCGTGGAGTGTGGCGGTCCACTCCGGGAGGAATGTGGCAGGGTTCGTGCGCAGCGTGTAGTCCACCCAGTGGAAGCCGACGCGGGAGGCTTCGGCCTCGGCCTGGACGGCATGGAAGAGGTTGTTGGCATCCATGGTGACTTTCGCGGGGTCGATGGCGGGGAGTTCGGTGATTCCGGCGAATCCTTGGAGGGGCGTGCGCTCGGCGGTGATGGCGCCGTTGGAAATGGTGAGCTCGCGGACGCCGCCGCGTGCGCTGGGATCGGCGAGGAGGACGGTCCATGAGGCGGGGAGTGGTTCGCCACGCGTGCCGCGGAGTTCGACGATCGCGCCGGTTTTCGCGCCTGGAAGGGCTGCGGCGGCTTGCAGGGCCTGGATGGCGGAGCCGGCGGAATTTGCCAGGGCGCAGGGTGCGGCGAGGAGGAACGATAGGAAGATGGCGCGGATCATTTTTTTTAAGATTACCAAAGGCTGCGGGGTTTCCAGTGGAAATTTCTGCTGGAGAAGGCGGGGCGGCGCGGGTATTTGACATTCATGATTCCTCTCCTGATTGCGGGTGGCTCGATGGCGGCGGTTTTCACAGCGCCGGAGTTGCCCGACATGAACAACCATCTGCTCAATGGAAACACGGTTCTCGCGAAAGAAGTCGTGTGCCGCACGCGCTGGGGGACGCCGATGATGCCGGACGGGAAGGGAAGCTACAGCCTCATCGCGCCCGCCGACCCGGTCTTGATCGAGCGCAGCCTCATCCAACCGCCGAAGACCGACGCTCCGGTTTACACCCCGGGCAAACCTTACATCCTTCCCTCGCAGGCGGCGGCTGCCGCGGAACCGCAGAAGGCGGCGGAGCCAACCGTGGCGGATTGA
>JBMOIA010000129.1:0-4223 GCA_049317565.1 Terrimicrobiaceae bacterium
CCCACCAGCGGCCTCAGCTCGAAGGATTCCGAGCACATCATGGAAATCATCCGCGACATGGCGCACAACAAGATCGTCATCGTCACGATCCACCAGCCGACCTCCCGGATTTTCCAGATGTTCCACAAGGCGATCGTGCTCGACCGCGGCGGCAAACTCGTCTTCTTCGGCACACCCCGCGAAACGCTGGAATACTTCGCCGAGGCCGAGGACCGGCTGGCCGCAGAATCCGCCGGTGCCTGCGAGAGCTGCGGCACCACCCGGCCGGAATTCATCTTCGATGTGCTCGAAACCCCGCTGCGCGACCTCGGCGGCGACATCATCCTCGAGGAAAACGACCGCGGGCAGCTCGTCCCCGCCCGGCGCTTCTCGCCGGACTACTGGCGCGACAAATACGAGGCCCATCGCCTTCTGAAGGATGTGCAACAACCTTCCACGCCGCGCGGCACCCCCGCCCCGGCGGCCCCCTCTGGCCCGCGCCGCCGCGAAAAGCTTCGCCCGCGCGAGCAGTGGCGCCAGTTCGCCACACTTCTGCAGCGCGCCTTCCTCAGCAAACTTCGCAACCGCGCGAACCTCCTCACCACCATCCTCGAGGCGCCGCTGCTGGCCCTCCTCACCGGGCTCGTGCTCCGCTACTCGGAAAGCGAGGTTTACGATTTCGCCTCGTCATTCCACATCCCTACCTACCTCTTCCTCTCGCTCGTCGTGGCGATGTTCCTCGGGCTCACCAACAGCGTGGACGACATCATCCACGACCGCCCGGTCCTCATGCGCGAGCGCAACCTCGATGTGAACCTCGCCTTCTATGTCGCCGCGAAAGTTCTCACGCTCGGGTTTTTCGCCATTATCCAATGCGCCCTGTTCGCCCTCATCGGCAATGCCCTGCTCTCGCTGCGCGACGGCTTCTGGATTGTCTTTATCGCCATGTTCCTCACGGCGGCCAACGGTGCCGCGATAGGCCTCGTAATCTCGTCGCTCGTTTCGCAAAGCAAAACCGGCATCCTCATCATCCCCGTCATCCTCATCCCGCAAATCATCCTCAGCGGCGCCCTCATCAAATACGAGGAAATGAACCGCAACCTCGATTTCATCCACGCGATCCAGCAATGGGTAACCCGCCACCCCGGCAGCGCCATGCCGCCGCGCAGCGATCTACAGGTCCCGCCGATCTGCGAAGTCATGCCCACCCGCTGGTCCTACGAAGCGCTGGTTTACGCGCAGTCGAAGCTCAATCCCCTCACCCGCCGACAGGAAAAAATCCAATCGCTCATCGACGAAAACATCCGCGCCCGCGCTTCGGAAAAAGACGACGGGCAACGACTCGACGACCTCAAGGACGCGCTCGCCTTCCTCTCCGGCCTCGAAGCGTCGAACCCGCGTGGACTGCGGGGCGCCTTTCGGCGGATCGACGAAGTCATCGCCGGCGCGCCCTTCGACCCCGCGCGCTTCGGAAAGCTCGGCAGCGGCACCACCGCCGAACAGGTCTATGTGAACCGCAAAGTCACGGACCTCATTTCGAAGGCGGAAATGGAACAGAGCGACTACCGCGAGAGCCGCCACCTCAATGTGTTCTTCGGCCCCGTGAAGGAATACCTCGGCTTTCGCATCGGCATCCTCTGGTTCAACACCGCCGTCCTCATCGTCTCCACGCTTGCGCTCTTCGGCGCCCTCACCCTCATTCTGCGCCGCCAAATCCGGCTCAGGTTTTCCTGAAAATCAGCTCCCCGGCTTGGCCGGAGCCGTTGGCTGCAGCGTCTGCGTCGCCGCGCCAGAGACAGCTTCGACGAGTCCCGCCGACACGCTGCTCCACGCCGGTTTTTCCAGCGGAGCCGAGGCATAGGCCCGCCAGACATGGGGCAACGAATCACTCTTGCGTCCGAACTCCTCGAATTTTTTGCGCTCCACCGCCGTAAGGATCAAGCCCGCCCGCCAGGAGGGCTCGCTGGCCGCTTGCGGAGCGTTCAACAACCGCGCCGCCGCCACATCCGATGCCCGCGTCATCCCGGTCGATCCCCCGGCCATAAACGGCGAACGGTCCAACCTCTGCATCGAAACTGCGGAGTCCGATCCGAACTTCATCCGCCCCGGCGTGGCGAGCAGGATGAGCGCCGCCTTGTCCTGGTTTGTCGCAATGGTGAAACCACTCTTGGCCAATTCCGCCCGCAAATCCGCCGCGAGCTTGGATTCCAATTCCGGGTTCGCCCGGTGGAAATCCTCGAGAACAAAAACCGGCCCTGCCACCGCCTTCTTGATTTCCAAATCCCCCTTCGGCTTCAGCACCGACTCGCACGAACACAGGGACGCCACCACCAAGACGGCCAGCGACATGTTTTGAAAAATCCGGGAAACGCGCATGGTTCAATTCTCCGTCCAAGGCACCAGTTCCGCCGGCTGGCGCGTCAAATCCGGCTTCGGAAGCGGCACCTCCACCACCGGTCCCGTGGAATCAAGATAGCCCGATCTCTCCACGGCGAGCGAGACCAGCGACTCCTGCTCCCGCAGGACAAGCCGCTCCCTCAGCGGATCCGGCGCCGCCGACTCCACCGCCGCACAGCCCGCCAGCAGCACTGCGGCGCAACCGGCGACCATCCATAGAAGATTCATTGCAGAAAATGATGCGCCAAGGCCGCCAGCCGCGCAACCGCATTGACGCTCCACCCGCGGCGTTCCTAAGGTCGCCGGACAGGCCAGCCGAATGACTTTTTTCAAATTCCCCCTCGAAGCCGCGCGCTGGCTGCTGCTCGCGAACATCGTGGCGTCGGCGTGGCTTTACGGAGGAACGCGACCATGGACTCGCGAACTCATCGCATGGCTCCTCTTGGCCAACACGGCGGTTTTCGCCTTCGGCCTGCTCCTTCGCCTCCGCCCGCCGCGCATCCCCGCCGTGCCGCTGCTGGCGGGCATCTTCCTGCTCATCACGGGCTGGTTCCTGACATGGAACTGCAAAATGCAGTTCATCGAATTCGCGGGGGTTTTTGTGAATCGCCAACAGCCCCTGCCCGGATTGCCCGGCTTCCTGGACCAATCCCTGGTGGTGCCGTCCATGGTTCTCGCCACCGGGCTGCTCGGCGCGTTCGCCATCGCCTGCGACATGTCGGCGAACCGCATCTGGCGCGACAGGCTTTGGGCCACACTCGCGGCGACAGGCGCCAGCATCGTGATCCTCGGCCTTGCGCAGCGGCTGACCGATGCTCCATCCATCTTTTGGGATCTCGAGCGCAATCTGGGCAATACCTTCTTCGCCGTGTTCCGCTACCACGCGAATGCCGGCGCCTACATGAACCTCGCCCTCCCGCTCCTGGCGGGCCTCGCAGTGCGTTCGTTCCAGCAGAAAAACGCCCACGCCGGCCGGGTGCTCTGGACCCTCGCCGCACTCACGACAGCCGCTGCGGCCTTCGTGAATGTCTCCCGTGCCGCCAACACCATCTCCGCCGCACTGATCCTCTTGTTCGCGATTTGGGCCCTTGCTGCGGCATTCGACCGCCTTCAAGAAACCCCTCGCGCCGCTTTCCTTCTCGTCCCCGTGGCCGTTCTCGTCGGCATCGTCGTGCTGGTTTTTTCGTTCGGTTTGGAAAAAACGCTCGCCCGCTGGGAATATGGAGCCCTCAAGCAACTCGCCCCTGAAAGCGGACGCGTCCAAGCTTACCGCATCATCATCGAGGAATCCCTGCCGCGCACCGGAGCGTTCGGTTCGGGCCCGGGAACATTCGAAGCCGTCTTCGAAACCCACCGCGCGCAATCCCGCATTCCGCTCGCCGGCCGATACGATTTCGCTCACTCTGACGCCCTGCAAACGCCCATGGAATGGGGCTGGGCGGGCGCCGCGGCCTGGCTCGCCATTTTCGGCGGGGCATTGCTCCGCTCCCTGAAAATTGCATTTTTCGAAAAGTCCGTAGAAGCCCGCACCCTGGCTGCATCGTGCGCTCTCGCACTCTGTGGAGTGATGGTCCACAGCACCGTGGATTTCCCGTTCCAGATCGCCTCCATCCAGCTTTTCGCCCTGAGTGTGGCGGGTCTGGCCTGGGCGCCGCGAACCCTCCAAAAGGTCCGCACCGAATCGAACTAGCCGCTTGAATTCACGCGGGATCGGGGCAATGTGACGACTGAAATGCTGCCCGCAGACACCAAGGAAAAAAGGGGGCTTGGGTGATCCGCGAACGCCAACGGGGCGCTGTCGCCCTCCACGCCCTGTTCCAAGCCGCAGCCGTCTTCGGCATCTTCGC
>JBMOIA010000130.1:0-4222 GCA_049317565.1 Terrimicrobiaceae bacterium
CTGGCCGTTTTGAACTTTGGCGAAAGCTCCCTGCAACGAAACCAAGCCGGCGCGGATGGACTTTACCTCCGTGCCCTTCAACTCCAGGCCCGCCTCGAATTTTTCGAGGATGTGATAATCCCGGAACGCTTTTCTGTTCGTTGTGATTTCCGGGGACATATCGCGGCACCCGCCCGCGTGGCGGGACTATTCCTCCGCTGTGGAATCGCGGACCACTTTGCCTTCCGCGATTTCGAGCAGGGCGATATCCGCGAGGCCCACGCCTTGTCCGGGCTCCATCTCCACGAGCGGTCGGCTGCCGGCATTGAGCTGGCGCACGCGCCGCGAGACCATGTTGATCAGAATCTGGGTATCGGGAACAACCTTGGTGGCTTCGTCGATGTATTTGGATTTCATGCGGTGGGGCCGGTTGGATTGGATTGCCCGGCTTTTGGAGAGCAGAGACAAATACGAAATGCTGACCGCGAGTCAAACCTTTATCCCCACAAAATGAAGCAGCCTGCGAGATGCATCGCTTTGCGGTTTTCCGGAGGTTCGGTCAGGCAAGGAATATCTCGCCCCCGCTTCGATCAGGATTCACGCTCCGTTCTTTCTCGCGGGCTGCGCCACTGATCACCGAAAATCATTCCCATGAGCACACTCTCCGATCTCTCCAATCAAGTTCCCGACCGTCCGCTGGAACGCCAGGAAATCGAAACCGCCTGCGCTGGCCTGCTCGACGAATCCATTCCCATCGAAGCCCGCGCCGATTTCCTGCAGGCCCTTCACGCCCGCGGGGAGACGCCGGGCGAAATCGCGGCGTTCGTAGAAATTCTCCTCTCTCGCGCCATAGTCCCGCCGGTTTCGGGCGAAGGTTGTCTCGATGTCTGCGGCACCGGGGGAGACAAGGCCGGCCTTTTCAACATTTCCACCACTGTGATGTTCATTGCCGCCGGCGCGGGCGCCCGTGTCCTCAAGCACGGCAACCGCGGCATCACCTCGAAATCCGGAGGCGCTGATGTCCTCGAAGCCCTCGGCGTCCGCATCGAAATCCCGCCAGACCGCGTTCCCGCCGCCCTCGCCGCAGCGGGCTGCTGCTTCCTCTTCGCGCCCGCCTGTCATCCGGCATTTCGCGCCGTTGTTCCTGTCCGCAAGCTTCTCGCCACTCGAGGCAGCGCCAGCATCTTCAACATCCTCGGCCCGCTTCTGAACCCCTGCCGACCTTCCTTCCAACTCGCCGGCGTGTTCGACCCTTCCCTCGCCACAACCTACGCCGCCGTTTTTGAAAAACTCGGCCGCACCCGCGCCTGGGCGGTCCACGGCACCGGGCCAGATTCCATGAGGCTCGACGAGGTTTCGCCATTTGGAAAAACCCGCGTCGAAGCCGTTGAAAACGGCACCCTCTCTTCCTTCGAAATCGACCCTGAAATGTTCGGCATCGGAACCATCGCCTCCGCCGACCTTGCGGGCGGGGATGCGAATGAGAACGCCGCCATCCTCCGCGCCATTCTTGATGGCACCGACCGCGGCCCGCGCCGTCTTGCCGCCCAACTCAATGCCGCCGCCGCCCTCGTTGTTGCCGGAGTCGCACCCACCCTCGAAGCCGCATGGGAACTCGCTGCGCAGTCCATCGACTCCGGCAGCGCCGCCCTCGCGCTCGCCCATCTCCGCGAAGCCACACAATAAAAATTCGTGCATTCCTGCCCGGGCACCGGAACATTCCACACATCATGAAACGAACCGCCACACTCGCCTGCCTCGCCGCAGTCCTACTCGCCTCCTGCGCCACCACCACGCCGCCCCAGGCTCCGCAAAACATCCTTGCCCAACTCTCCGCCCGCGGCGTCCCTACATCGACCGTGAAGCGCATCGACCACGGCCGCGTTCTTGATTTCAGCGACATTCTCGCCCTTGCGAAAGCCGGCGTCTCGGACCGCGCTGCCGTTGCCTACCTCAAGAGCACCCGCGCGAAATACTCGCTCACCACCGCCCAGCTCGAGCAGCTCTCCGATGCCGGGGCCGGCTCCGCGCTCGTCAACTACCTCGGCAAATCCGCCGGCTACTACGAGGCCACACGCGCCGACCAACTCGGCGGACCCAAACTTCCGCCCGACCCGTGGCTTGCCGATCCCTACTTCGCCGACCCCGCCTTCTGGGGCGCCGCGCCTTTCCCCTACGCCTTCCCCGGCGAGTGGGCTGATCCAGGATTCGTGTTCGACACATTTTAAAAACCGCCCCGCCTGCACCTGCGCCTCCGCTGACATGGACGGAATCTCATTCCGCATCGGCAACGAAAAGCTCATCCGCGTGCTCGATGCCGCCAGCAGTCGCCTTCGCTCCCTTCTCGAAAAACAAGGCCGCCCCGGCGGCGCACTCCGCGTCGCCGTCATCGGCGGCGGCTGCTCCGGCCTGCAATACAAAATGGATCTCGTGGACGGCCCCGCCCACCGCGACATACTCGTGGAATCAAATGCCGTTCGCGTCGTCATCGATCCCAAAAGCGCGCTCTTCGTGAGCGGCTCCGAACTCGATTTCAGCGACGACCTCCAAAAAGGCGGTTTCAAAGTTACGAACCCGAACGCGGTCGCCCACTGTTCCTGCGGCGAGAGCTTCTCCGCGTGACCGACCACTTCGCCGCCCTCGGCCTGCCCCGCAGCGCCTGGCTCGACCTCGAAGACATCAAGTCCCGCCACCACGCCCTCATCGCCCAATCCCATCCCGACAAAATCCACGGCGACCCCGCCCGCGCTGCCGCCCTCAACGCCGCCCGTGCCATTCTCGAAAACCCCGCCGCCCGCCTCCGCCACCTTCTCGAACTCGAGGCCCCTGCCCACACCGCATCCGCGTCGCACGAGCCCGACTGGTCCCTCTTTTCCCGTTTGTCCGAGGCCTCCCGTCTCGCCGCCGAATTCCAAAACTCTCCGCCGCCTGCCACTCCGCTCGCCCACGCCCTTCGCCTGAATCAGGCAAATTCCCTCCGCGCCGAACTCGCCTCCCTCGCCGACCTGCTCGGCGAAAAAACCCGAACCCTCGAAGCCCTCACAAAAAATCTCCCCCCCGCAAACCAAGACCCGGCTTCCACCGCGGCCCTCGCCGAGTCCTGGTCGTTCCACCAAAAATCCCTCGCTTCCCTCAAACAATCCCAAGAGGCTCTTGACGGCTTAAGATAGAGTCATAACGGCTCTAAAATCGCATTCTGAAATTGAGCCTGAAAAGTGCCAAAAAGGCACTTTAATCCAAGGCGTCGATTCCAAAGGATTTTTCTGAGTATTGCCCATCAGCGCATTGTAGAATTTCATAAAAATCCCTCCACCCCGGCACAAATCCCGCTTCCTGGGTTGCACAGGGCATCAGCCCGAAAGAAACAACCAACCAAATATCGAAAGGAAAAACACAATCATGAAACTCATCACCTACACACCAGCCAGCCCCCTCTCCGCGTGGACCCCGTTCCACCGCCTCTCGCCGTGGAGCGGACTCTTCGAATCCGCTTTCGGCCTCGGCGCCGACAGTTGGACGCCCGCGCTCGACCTCCGCGATGACGGCACAAACCTCGTCGTGGAACTCGAACTCGCCGGGATGAAGAAGGAGAACTTCGACATCTCGCTCGAGGACGGCGCGCTCGCCATCTCTGGCAGCCGCCACACCGCTGGAAACGACGCCACCGCCAGCCTCCTCAGCTCCGAGCGTTTCTCCGGCCGGTTCAGTCGCACGGTCGCCTTGCCCTGCGCAGTCAAGGCCGACGCGGTCACCGCCACCTACAAGGACGGCATCCTCGCCATCACCCTGCCGAAGGCCGACGAAGCCCGCCCGCGCAAAATCGACATCAAACTCAACTAACCGAAAGGAACCAAAGCCATGTCGCAAACCATCCAACAAAAGCCTGAAAAAACCGCCGCCGCCCGCGTGGTCTACACCGCGCCCGCAGCCGACCTCCGGCACGCCAACGATGCCTACACCCTCGAAGTGGACATGCCAGGCGTCCCGAAGGACGGCGTCGAAATCGTGTTCGACGATGGGCAACTCACCCTCGTCGGCCACCGGCCCCTAAGAAATACCGGCTACCGCCGCGCGTTCGACCTCGATGACGCCATCGACGCCGACCGCATCGAGGCCTCGATGGAGCAGGGCGTCCTGACCCTGCGCCTCCCGAAAACCGAGGCCGCCAAGCCCCGGCGCATATCGGTCCACTGACCGCCGCGCCGCTCCGCAGGGTGCATGGCATCAAAGCGCCAGACGCAAA
>JBMOIA010000131.1:0-4191 GCA_049317565.1 Terrimicrobiaceae bacterium
TGGTGACGAGGAAATTGTAGCCGAACATCGCGGGGATGGCGACGAGGAGGCCGATGATGGTGGTGATGAGCGAGCCGGAGATGCCGGGGGCCATGGCGGCGAGGTTGGCATTTCCCGCGAGCGCGATGCCGGCGAAGGCGTCCATCACGCCCCAGACGGTGCCGAGCAGCCCGAGGAACGGGGCGCCGCTGACGGCGGTGGAGAGGACGATCATCTGGGATTCGAGCTTGAGGGCGGATTCGCCGACGGCACGCTCCATGGCGGCTTGGACGGCGCGCATCTGCGCCGGGGTGATTTTTTCAGCGGTTTTGAGCCGCGAGGAAAAGGTTTCGTCCACCTCGGTCGAGCCGAGCATTTGGAAGCAGAGCTCGTCGGCGCCGGCTTCGTAGATATCCCAGATGTTCGAACCCTCGAAGCGCACGCCGGACTCGAAGAGGCGCAGCGGCTGGCGGTCCTGGTGGAACAATTCCTGAAATCGCTCGTTCTGGCGGCGGCAGAACGCCAGGAACCGGAATTTCGTCACCATCACGGACCAGCTGAAAATCGAGGCGAGAAACAGGGCGATGAGGATGATCTTCCCCTCGATGGTGCTTTCAGTGAAGGCGTAGACGAGGCCGGAGGCGATCATAGGGATTGGCGCGAGCCGGTTTTTTCCGCGAGGACCCGTGTTGGCATGGAGGGGGTAAATGACACCGCGCGGGCGTGGATTGCAAAACGATTCTTTGCGCGCGGCGTAGGCGGGGTTTTAATGGAACCCATGAAAACGGGATGTGTAGTGGCGTTGGCTGTGGCACTGGCTTGCGGGGCGGCTGTGGCGGCGGAAGGCGACGGGCCGCCGCGGGGCAACCCGTATGATGTGATCGGGAAAATTTTCCAGCCGTTCTGGGGGGTGCTGCTGGCGGAGTCGAACGGCGCGAACCGTGCGGCGGCGTTGACGCTCGAGATGAGCGAGGCATCCGGGCGGTTGCCTGCGGAGATGCGCGGGGCCGTGCTGAAGGCGGCGGTGGAATTCCCCGACAAGGTCCGGCTCGAGGCGCCGGTGATGGGCGAGACATTCATCGTGTGCCGCAATGGCAACAAAGTGTGGGCCGTGCCGGGCAAGAAGGCGGAGTTTTTGATTTCGCAATTCAAGGTGAAGCCGAAGACGGGTCTCAACCTGAACACACCGATTTTCCTGCCGATCACTCCGGCGCAGGCGATTTTCCTGCCAGCACTTTTCTCTGTGAAGCGCGCCGATGTGGCAGAGGTGGAGGAACTCGGTGGCGAGCAATACCGCGTGATCACTGCGGGGCTGATGCCCGAGCTCGCCCGGGCGACCGGGGCGGAGGATTTTGAATCCCGCGCATGGGTCGGGAAGGGGAATTCGCTGCGGCGCGTGGAGGTGCAGCGGAAGGATTTCAAGGCGGTGGTGGACCTTCGCGAGGTGGCTTTTTCCAAGACGCTGCCGGCATCGACCTGGGATCCGCCGCAAGACGCAACGGATGTTTTCCATACCACGCCCGAGATGCTCGAGGGGTTGCTCTACATCGTGATGAACTCGCTCAAGACCGGCGAGGGTGACGCGCCGTGGCTTTCGGCCAAATAGGGGAGGGGATTGGAATCGGGCGGGCCTTTTGACCCGCGGTTTCAGTTCAGCCGAGGGATGCTCGGGATGCTGTCGAAGTGGGCGTCGCGCGAGTAAAGAACCAGCGAATGCTCGACCGCGAGGGCGGCGATCCAGATGTCGTTCGTCGGGATCGGGGTCCCTGCCTTGCGGAGCTTCGAATAAATCGCGGCATAGTGGTGGGCGGTGGTGTCCGTGCTGTGGGCGACGCGCACGCCGGGCTTCTGAAGAAGCTCGGCGAGGATGCGGGCTTGGACGTCGCCCCGCTTGACCGCTTGCGCGCCGACGCGGATTTCGGCCAGGACGATGAACGGAACGACAAGCAAGGCGGCGCGCTCGAGGGCGTCAACGACTCCCGGTTCGCCTGCGCAGAAGTCGATAAAGCGGTTGGAGTCGATGAGGAGCCTCACCGCCAGTCCTCGGGGTTGACCTGGTCCTGTTCCTCCAGCGCCGTGCGCCATGCCCGCCTCGAGCCTTTCGGTAGGGAGGAAACAATGTCGCGCAGGGAGCGGTAGCGAACCGGCTCGCCCTCCGCGCCAAGGCCGCGCTGAATGGCCCTGAGGGTGGCTTGGTTGAGGCTCACTCCCTCCATGGCCGCACACTCGCGCAGGCGGTTGTCCATGTCCTCGCTAATGTCGCGGACACTGTATTGGACAGTTCGCTTCTTTTCCATGCATGCATTGAATCATAAGAGTGCATGCATAACAAGGAAAAAACCGCTACCCGCCTTCGTAGGTGCCGGTGGTGACGCCCACCTGGCTTGTGGCCTGGAGGTCGCGGTGAAGTCCGGCGCCGGTGCGTCGGCCGGAGAACAGAGCGCGATAGGCTTCGATCGTGCGACGGGTATGGGCCGCGTTTTCCTCAAGGAGTTCGATTCGGAAATTCCGCAAACCGGCACTGTAAAACTTTTCGAAAAAGGCCGCCCCGGTTTGTGCGGTCGCGTGGAAGAGTGTGTTTCGGCAACCCACATCGGCGCGCAGGGGGTGTTCTATTCCCACTCGATCCCGCAGGTGCACGCGGTGGCGTTCGCAGGGGCGTCCGCAATTCGTATAGTCCGTGCCGTTCGACATGAATGCCGCAAAAACACAGTGCTCCATATGGAACATAGGCATGTGGTGGTGGATCGTGAGTTCCAGCCAATCGGCGGGCGTGCCGCGCAGCAGCGCGAGGATTTGGTCGGCATTGAGGTCGTGCGAAATCGTGAGCCTCTCGAGACCGTGGCGCTTGAACACGGCAGCGGAAACCGGATTGGCGACATTGAGCGAAAAATCCCCGACGAGCCTCAACCCGCCGCCGGCGAAGTGGGCGATGCCGCCGATGTTTCGGACGAGAACGCCGTCGGGTTTGGCGTTCGCGATCAGTTTGAAAAAACCCTCCTCGCCCGCTTTCTGGATGCGGGGTGTGGCGAGCAGCACCTGTGCCCCGCCATGGCTGCGCACTTTGGCAACGGCATCCTTGTAGCGTCGGATGTCCTCGTAATCGACCAGCACTTCTTCGACTCCAGACTCCAGCGCGGCGGCGAGTTGTTCCTCCGAACGCACCAGCACGGTGAGGCGGACCTCCGCAGATGCTGGCGGAGCCGGTTGCGGCAGCACTTCTTCCAAGCGGCACTTCGGAGCGGTGTCTCGAACCGCGCCGGGAAGTTTCGCCACGAGTTCGCGCCGCAGCCGGTTCAATTCCGAAATCGGCAGGACCACCCCGCCTTCGAGGCGCGATTCGAGCGCGCGCAACACAAAGCCGGTTCCGCCGAGTTTGGCCAATTGCGCCCTCAGCGCTTCGGTTCCCAGCGGGCGGGTCCTCGCTGCTTCGAGCGGAATCCGGGACTCGACCGCACATTCCCCGCAGGATACCCGCAGTGGCTCGCCGGCTTTCCCTTCCACCACAAAGTCCAGCTCCCGTAGTTTTCCGGGTCTCGTGGCGGGGCGGCCGACAAAACTCGCCCGCAGTTCCCGCTCCAGCGCGGGGTCGCTCGTCTTCCAAACCCTTGCCCCGACCGGCACCGACCCGAAATCAATTTTTCCCCGGCCGAAAAAAACCTTCCGCCCGCGCACTTCGAAAATCCTGCCGCCCTGTTCGTGCTCGGTATCTCCCCCGGTGTCGAAGACCACACCGTCACCGGCTTTCAATTCCACCGCCGCGGAATCCAGTTCCACATGGTCGCGGCCCACCGATTCGACCCGCCCAACAAAAGCCCCCCGTTTTTTTCCGAAGCGCGCTCCGACAAGTTCCTGATGGTTTACGCCGTGCATCCACCCGCTGTAGAGCCCGCGAGAGAATGTCATCTCGAGGCGATACCAATCTTCCGGGGACGCTCCCTCGAATTCGTCCGCCAGCGCCGCATCGATCGCTCGCCGGTAAACGCCCGTCACTGCCGCCACATATTCGGGCGATTTCAGCCGACCCTCGATTTTGAACGATTGCACGCCACGCGCGATGAGTTCGGGGATTTGGTTCACGGCTGCCAGATCCTGAGGCGAGAGCAGATACCGTTTGTCGCCAAGGTCCCGCAGGGCTCCGTCCACCACGAGTTGGTAGGGCATGCGGCACGCCTGGGCGCACTCGCCACGGTTCGCACTCCGCCGGCCGAG
>JBMOIA010000132.1:0-4188 GCA_049317565.1 Terrimicrobiaceae bacterium
AGGGTCCGCGGAGTTTCCGCTGAAGGCGAAGCCGTGGTTGGCAGTGGAGCCGGGGGTCGGGTAGGACATGAAGATTCCGTTTTTGAGGTAGAAGGAATGGGCGGCGATGTTGAGCGTGCCGCCCCAGGTGGTGAAGCTGGAGCCGAAGGGGATGCTTCCGCCGATGCCTTTGTTGCTGTTGATGGCGTTGTTTTGAAAAATTTTCGAGAGCGGCTGGTCGATGAATTCGCGCTGGGGCTGGATCCAGCCGGCGCGGAGGGTGAGGAGGTCTTCGATGGGGAAGAGGTCGTTGCTCGTGGCCTGGACGCCGAACGAGAGGAGGCGGACCTGTGTGCCGGAGCCCCAGCTGGTGGGGCTGAACATCGAGTCGGCCTGCACGGTGGTGTTCGGATTGTTCGGGGGAGAGTTGTCGCGGTAGCGGAAGTTCACGAAGGCGAGGAGTCCCTCGAGGGATTTGTTGTCGAACATTTCGTCGGGCTTGAGGGTGGCGCCGAGGTCGATCTGGTCGAGCCATGTGGCGCGGGAGCCGCCCTGGCTGGCGAGAATGCCGAAGAGTGCGCCGCGGTAGTTCGAAACGAGGTCGATGCCTTTCGCATCGAGGCGGTCGCGTGCTTCGAAAATGGGGTTGAGGTCGCCGGAGAACATTCTTTTGCCGTTCCACCATTTCGGAATGCCGGTCATGAGGGCATCGGCGGGCTCGGCGATGCGCTGACCTGTGGGTGTGCCCGCGGTGCCGGTGAGGATTTCGCCCGACTCGCGGACGATGGGCGAGGGCGGTGCGGCGGGGGAGGTGTTTTGGGCGTTCGCGCTGATGGCCAATGTGGCGAATGCGGCCAGGAGCGGGCGAATGGGGATCGCGGTGGCATTCATAGGGAGTCGGGAAAATCCATGCCGATGCCGCCGCTGTAAATGGGGAATTTTACCTGTGGCGGCCGGGGTAATTTCTTTGCATGCGGTGCGCGGGGGGCTTAGATTCTCGACGCATGAGCACCCCTTTCCTTGCGATGTCGATGCCCGGATGGCCGGAGATTGTTTTTATTTTGGTGATCGTGCTGTTGCTTTTCGGCGCGAAGAAGCTGCCGGAGCTGGCGCGCGGGCTGGGGCAGAGCCTCGGGGAATTCAAGCGGGCGCGTGAGGATTTCGAGCGCGAGATCGACAAGTCCGCGAAGCAACTCGAGGTGAAGGAGGCTGCGGAGAAGCAGCCGCACAAACCCGCCTGAGCGTGCGGCGGGCGCGGTTCGGCGCGGAGGGATTTTGGCGGGCCGCTGGGTTGGTTTTTTGTTTTTTCGCGGCGGGGGCGTTGTGCCGCGGAGGGGAATTCGTCTTCGCCTATTACAATGTGGAAAACTATCTGCCGATGGTCCGGGAAGTAGGCGGGAAGCGGGTGGACGGGGCGCCAAAGCCCGAGCGTGAGGTGGCGGCGGTGGTGTCGATGCTCAAGCGCTGCCGACCGGACATCGTGGGCGTGGCGGAGATGGGCGACCGCGGGATGCTGGCGGATTTTCAACGGCGGCTGAAGGCGGCGGGGATGGATTTGCCGCATGTGGAATGGGTGGCCGGGGATGGCGGTGGGCGGCATTTGGCGCTGCTGAGCAGGTTCCCGATCGTGGCGAGGAATTCGCGCTCCGATGTGCCTGTGGAGGTGGATGGAAAGAAGTTCCGCATGGGGAGGGGAATTCTGGATGTGACGGTGGAGGCGGCGCCGGGATACCGCCTGCGCCTGGTGGGGTTGCATTTGAAATCGCGGCGGGCGGTGACGCTTTATGACGAGCGGCAATTTCGCGCGAGAGAGGCACTGGTGGTGCGGCGGCATGTGGATGGGATTCTGGGGGCGGACCCGAAAGTGAATTTGCTCGTTTTTGGCGACCTGAACGACACGAAGAACGAGTTCCCCGTTCAGGAAATTCTCGGCGCGCCCGGCGGGGTGCGGAGTTTGCGGGCGCTCGAGCTCCGGGATCCGGCGGGGCTGGTGTGGACGCATTACTGGGCGGCGGCGGATGTGTATTCGAGAATCGATTACCTGATGGCCAGCGCCGGGCTGTGGCCGGAGATCAAAATGCGGAAGAGCGGGATCGTCGGCGGGCGTGAGTGGGCCGAGGCCAGTGACCACCGGCCACTCTTCACAACCATCGTTTCGCGAGAATGAGGGCGGCGGCGTTTTTATTATTTTTTTGTGTGGCGGCGTGGGCATCGCCCGATGCGGATTGGGCTTCGCTCTCGGCCTTGGATTCGGGTCCCTCGGCGAAACCCAAGACTGTGGAGGAGGCGCGGGAGGTCGGGCGCGCCCACATTGCAAGGCAAGTCGGGATGCTCAGGGATTTTCTCGAAAAACATCCTGGTGATGCGCGGGCGGCCGAGGCGCGTATGAGGATGGCGTCGCTCGAGGCGGCGCTGGGCATGGCGGATGGCAAGCAGTCCGAGGTCGACCGGGCGATGCGGGCTTTGATGGCAGTGGAGAGGGACAAGTCGGCTTCAGCGTCGCTGCGGGCCGAGGCGGGATTCCGTCGGGTTTCCCTGTTAATGCAGTTGTCGCGCGGCAAGGAGATCGAGAGGCGGGGGGACATCGTGGCGGCGGCAAGGAATTTCGGGGTGAGGCATCCCAGAGATCGGCGTGTGGCGAGGCTGCTCGTCGAGGTGGCGACGATTTGCGACAACGACCCGGCGCTGAAGCGGGAACTCCTCGAGGAGGCGCAGCGGGCGGCGCGCGAGGAACCGCTCAGGATGAGGATTGCGGATGATTTGCGGAGGCTGGATCTGATTGGAAAGCCGTTCGAGGTGGAGTTCGAGACGGTGCAGGGCGGGTCGTTCGATTCGACATCGTGGCGTGGCAAGGTGGGCTTTTTGGTTTTTTGGTCTGCGGAATCCGCGCCGTCGATTTTGTGGATTCAGGAATTCCGCGCGGCCTTGAGGCAGTTGCCGACGGACAGGATCGGCGTGGCCACGGTGGCTCTGGACAAGGATCCACAAGTGGTGAGGGGCGTGATGACGGAGGTGGGGATTTCGGGGTGGCCGACGCTGTGCGACGGCAAGGGATGGGAGGGCGCGCTGGCGCGGGCGAACGGCGTCAACGCCCTGCCAGCGGTTTTCGTGATCGACCAGGCGGGAACGCTGAGGGCGGTGAATGCGAGGAATTCGTATGAGTCCTGGATCCGGAAACTTCTGGTCTCCCGGGGAGGCAATTAACTTCGAACTGGTGAATTTGCATCAAGAGCGGGATTGCAAAGCCACACGGCATTCAGGTTATAAATCACATCGGAATCCATTAATGATGCGTCCCCTCGCAGTTTCGCTATGCCTCACTCTCGCCGCGTGCGAAACAACCAAGCAAGCTCCTCCAGACATTCCAACCGCCCTACCCGTGGCAGACCTGACTCGAATCGACGCGGCGATTTCTGAATCACCGCGAAGTCTCGCTGTGTTTCACCCGGAGCTTTCCGCCGCCCCGCTCGATAATTCCCGCTCCGCCATCATCGTCGATCTCGATCGCCAGCGTGCCTATGTTTATTCGGCTTCCGAACTCGTCGCCGCAACCCGCATTGCCAGTGGCAAATCCGGATTCCGCACACCCACCGGCGACTACAAAATCGGTCAAAAAAATCCCGGCCACGCGTCGAACCTCTACGGAAAACTGGTGGATACGCAAACAGGACAGGAACAACCCGGCGAATTCGACACCCGCTCCGGCCCTGTGCCCGAAGGGATGGAATTTCGAGGAGCACCCATGAGACACTTCATGCGATTCCACACTTTGGACGGAAAGGCCACCGCGCTCGGCTTTCATCAAGGTCATGTGCCGAACCTTCCCGCCTCCCACGGGTGCATCCGCCTTCCCGCGAAGTCCGCTACCGCGCTTTACAAAATGATCCCTCCTGGCACGCCGGTCCAAGTTTATGGCGAAAAACACGGTCAACCTCCGCGCCCGCTCCCCGAGATGCCGGTCGAGGCCAAACCTCGGACCCGTGAAAGCAAAAAAACTTCCGAGGTTCGGAAAAAACGCGCTTCCCTGCCGCGCTAAGCTTTTCTCCCCTGCGGAAAAATCCCTTGCCCCGCTTCAAAAACGAGTCACTATTTTTCAAGCTCTCGCGGGTGTAGTTCAATGGTAGAACGGCAGCTTCCCAAGCTGCATACGAGGGTTCGATTCCCTTCACCCGCTCCAACCCCGCGGCCCGGCTTTTCGCTTCTGAATAA
>JBMOIA010000133.1:0-4184 GCA_049317565.1 Terrimicrobiaceae bacterium
CGAGGAACGCTGCATTCGGCGCGGGCGAGTAGTGCCTCAGCATTTCATAAAAATCCCACGCATCGCCCGGGGCATCGGCCTCGAACGCCCGGCTCAGGCACACCTGGTAAATGTCGCCCGCCGCGATGTAGTCCTTCGCGCGGTGCACCATTCCAAGGAATTCGCCCCTCCCCATCAACGGCCGGAATTCCGGGAATCCCCCGCCCCCGGCCGGCGCCGCCGTTTCAAACGAATCCGGTTTGCCGATCCACCGGTCGCGCGAGTGGTCGAAAATGTGCAGCCTGTCGTAGAAGGCAAAATGGAATTCCCCGCCGAAGCCCACCCAGCCGATCGCCGCGCCATCCGGCAAGCCCAGGTCCGCCCCATCGCGCCGCCGCTTGGAAAGTTCACGCTCCAGCCCCGCCCAGTCGGTCCCCTCCAGCACCAAATCGGGTTCGCAAGCGAGGATGGAAACCGAGCCGTGCCCCGGCAGCGCGGAGTCGAGCCAGGCAAAACCCTCCCTGTGCCGCATCGCACGGGCGGCTTCCAGCGGACCTTCGCAAAATGCGGCGCTCGCGGCATTCATAGCCTTGCCAAGTCATCCCAAAATGGATGAGAGTGCAAGTGCGCCTGCGCGCTTTGTTTCCATGCGACACACCACCACCCTGTTGATTTTTTTCGCGTCGTTTGCGGTCCTCCGGGCCCAGGACGCAACGCCCCCGCCGGCGCAGGAGCCCAGCCCGGCGCCCGCTGCAGCCGCCGAACCCGCGCCAGCCCAGGAGCCCGCCGGTTTCCAGCCCCAATCCTTCGAACTCGCCCCCGAATCCGGCCCGGCGCCCGGCCCCCAAGCCCTCCCCGAAGGCGATTTCCTGAACCTCCCCGGCCAACCCGCCGCCAACGCCACCACCGAAATCGTCGAAGAGGAAACCGTGGTGGTTGAGGAAACCATCGAGGCCGACACCGATTTCGTGGACCCGAACCAACTCGTCCCAGATACCGGGGCGGCACCCGACCCGCGCACGCTCGCAGCCGCCGGCGGCGAGCAGGAGCGCAAACTCAAAGTCCGCTACAAGGAAGTCCGCACAAAAGCCGAGCAGGACCCCGAAATCGCCGCCCTTCGCGAAAAAGCCGAAAAATCCCCCACCTTCGAAGGCGAGCGCGCCGCCTTCCGCGCCTACTACCGCGCCCTCTTCAAAAAAATCCGCAAAACCGACCCCTCCCTCGCGAAGAAGTGCGACCTCATGGAAAAGGCCTACCTCGACCGCCTCGCCCAGACCCGCGTCGAGCCCACCATCCCGCTCGAGCACCCGCCGAAGCCCGAACTCCCCGCGAACTGACCCCCGCGAGCGCACTCCGCCACCACCCATGCCGCTCTACCACAACCCGGAGATGAGAATTTTCTCCGGCAACGCCCACCCCGCCCTCGCCCGCGACATTTGCAAATACCTCGGCGCCGAACTCGGCAATGCCACCGTCAGTTCCTTCCCCGACGGCGAGAGCTTCGTCCGCATCAACGAAAACATCCGCGGCCGAGATGTCTTTATCATCCAGCCCACCTGCCCGCCCACCAACCAGAACCTGATGGAACTCTTGATCATGGTGGATGCCGCCCGCCGCGCCAGCGCCGCCCGCATCACCGCCGTGATGCCGTTTTTCGGCTACGCCCGGCAGGACCGCAAGGACCAGCCCCGCGTCCCCATCACCGCGAAGCTCGTGGCGAACCTCCTCGTCGCCGCCGGCGTGAACCGCGTCCTCACCATGGACCTCCACGCCCAGCAGATCCAGGGATTCTTCGACATCCCCGTCGACCACCTCCATGCCATGCCCGTGATGGTCGCCCACCTCCGGAAGCTCGCCGTGCAGGACCTCATCGTTGTCTCCCCCGATGTCGGCGGCGTGAAAATGGCATCCGCCTACGCCACCGCGCTCGGCACCCGCATGGCCATCGTCGTCAAGCAGCGCAAAAGCGCCACCGAGACCGAGGCCTCCCACATCATCGGCGAGGTCGAGGGCAAAAATGTCCTCATCGTGGACGACCTCACCGAAACCGCCGGCACCATCACCAGCGCGGCCCGGATTTTGCGCCAACACGGCGCCCGCGATATTTATGCTGGCGTTTCCCACGCCGTCCTGACAGATTTGGCAGTTGAGCGTTTGAAGGACTCCGAACTCAAGGGGTTCATCTCGACCAACAGC
The DNA here is from genome assembly GCA_049317565.1 of Terrimicrobiaceae bacterium. Taxonomy (GTDB): domain Bacteria; phylum Verrucomicrobiota; class Verrucomicrobiia; order Chthoniobacterales; family Terrimicrobiaceae; genus UBA967. Next base: position 2,176 of record JBMOIA010000133.1, read on the forward strand.
GTCCCGTCGCGCCTCACCACCGGCTGCCGGGTCACGGAACTCTCCGTCGCCGGCCTGCTCGGCGAAGGAATCCGGCGCATCCACGACGACGAGTCCGTCAGTTCGCTCTTCGAAGTAAAATCCAACAAGTAATCGACCTATGGCCAAGCAAGTTAAACTCTCCGCCCGTCCCCGCGCCGAAAGCGGCCGCAACGCCGTCAAGCGCGTCCGCGCCCGTGGCGCCGTCCCCGCCGTCATCTACGGCTCCCGCACCGCGCCCTCGAACCTCGAAGTCTCCCGCCGCGAACTCGAAAACATCCTCGCCCACGCTGTCGGCGAAAGCATCCTCGTGGACCTCGAGATCCAGGACGGCGCAAAAGCCTCGAACCAGCTCACCCTCATCCAGGAGATCCAGCACCATCCCCTCCGCAGCGAGGTCCTGCATGTCGATTTCCAAGCCGTCTCGATGACCGAGGAAATCTCCGCCGAAGTCGCCATCGAGTCCACTGGCGAAGCTGAAGGCGTCAAGACCGGCGGCGGCCTGCTCGAGCAGAGCATCCGCTCCATCTCTATCCGCTGCCTGCCGCAGAACCTCCCCGAAATCATCCGCGTCGATGTCTCCGCCCTCCAAATCGGCGGCTCCATCCATGTCCGCGACCTTCCGCTCCCCGAGGGCGTGCGGGCCACCAGCGATGGCGATCTCACCGTCTTCATCGTCGCCGAGCCCACCGTGGCCACCGAGCCGGTTGCCGCCGAGGGCGCGCCCACCGCTCCCGAGGTCATCAAGGAGAAAAAGCCCGAGGGTGCCGAAGAGGAGAAAAAATAACCCGCCCGCCGCGTGGACCAACCAGCGGCATTCCGCCTCGTCGCCTGCCTCGGCAACCCCGGCGCGCAATACGCCGGCACGCGCCACAACGCCGGCTTCCTCGCCGGCGACGAACTCGCCCGCCGCTCGCTCTGCTCGTTTTCCTTCGACCGCAAGTGGAATGCCGAGACCGCCGTTTGCGGCGGCCGCACGCTCATGAAACCCCAAACCTTCATGAACCTCAGCGGCGAATCCGTCGGCGAGTTCGCCCGCTACTACAAGATCCCGGCCCAGCAGGTCCTCGTCATCCTCGATGACACTTCCCTCCCCGTCGGCCAGCTCCGCTTGCGCAAATCCGGCAGCTCCGGCGGGCACAACGGCCTCGAATCCATCCTCGTCCATCTCGGCACCGAAGCCGTCCCCCGCCTGCGCATCGGCGTCGGCACCCCCGGCAGCGCTCCGCTCGAAAACCATGTCCTCGGCCGCTTCGCCCCCGAAGAACTCCCCCTGCTCGAAGAAGCCGTCGGCCGCGCCGCGGACGCCTTCGAATCCGCGAACGCCCACGGCATCGACGCCGCCATGAACGCCTTCAACCAAAAACAAACCAAACCACAGGAACCATGAACAAATACGAAGCCCTCCTCGCCCTCAACACCCGCGGCAAGGAAGAAACCGCCAAGGAAACCATCGAACGCCTCGAAAAACTCTTCGCCGGCGAAGGCGCCCGCGTCGAACAGGTCCAGCGCCTCGAAAAACGCGACCTCGCCTACGAGACCAACCACCTCAAAAGCGCCTACTTCGCGAATTTCATTTTCGAAGCCGAGCCCGCCGCCATCGACAAAATCCGCGCCAAGCTCAAGCTCGACAACGAAGTCCTCATCCAGAACTTCCTCAAGCTCCCCGCCAAGAAACCCGCCGCAGCCGCGGCCTAACCCCCACACCCCGGACACCATGGCCAACGTCAACAAAGTCATCCTCATCGGGAATGTCACCCGAGACCCCGAGGTCAAGTTCACCGCGAAAGGCAGCGCCGTCACCGATGTCGGCCTCGCCATCAACCGCAACTACACCCTCGACTCCGGCGAAAAGCGCGAAGAGGTCACCTACATCGATGTGGAACTCTGGGGCCGCCTTGCCGAAATCGCCGGCGAATACGCCAAGAAAGGCCGCCCCCTCTACATCGAAGGCCGCCTGCGCATGGATACCTGGGAAGACAAGGCCAGCG
>JBMOIA010000134.1:0-4180 GCA_049317565.1 Terrimicrobiaceae bacterium
GACTGGGGGCGCGGCGTCCGGAATGCAACCGCTTTCTTGCGGCGGGGGAATTTTTGATCGGAGCCCGGCGGGAGGATTTTGCAAAAAAATCTCAGGTTCCCAGATGGAACCGGGTGACCCGCCGTCCGATGCCGGTGAGAATGTCCCAGGCGATGGTATCGGATTGTCTGGCGAGTTCGTTGGCTGTGATCGAGGCGGAGCCGTCGCGTCCTATGAGTGTGGCGATGTCTCCCTCCTGGATTGCGGGAACGGCTGTGGCGTCGATGACAATCTGATCCATCGTCACGCGTCCAATCACCGGGCAGGGGATGCCGCGCACGATGACACCCGCTCCATTTCCCGAAGCATGGCGCGGGAATCCGTCGGCATAGCCCACCGGGACAATCGCGGTGCGGATGGGGCGCGCCGCGGTGTAGGTGCGCCCATAGCTGACTGTGGCTCCGGCCGGCAGGTCGCGGACCAGAACGATGCGGGCGCGCCATGACAGGACGGGGCGGAGATTTTCGGCAAAGGCGGGGACGGTTGTGCAGCCGTAGAGGGTCAGGCCGGGTCGCGAAACATCGCCCGCATGCTCGGGGTGGTTGAGTATGCCTGCGGAATTCAGTGCATGGAATTTCGCTTCCGGAACCAGGGCTCGAAGATCGGCCTTCAGAGCCGCGAAGCGGGCGAGTTGCTCGCTGGTGAACTGGCCGTCCTCGTCGGCGGAGGGCAGGTGGGAAGAGACGCTGTGAAGTGTGGCGTTGGGGATGTCGAGCAGGCGCCGCAGTTCCTCTGTGGCATTTCGTTCCTGGCAGCCGATGCGGCCCATCCCGGTGTCCACCTTGAAATTCACGCGGATTTTTCCGAATCGCGCGAAGGCAGCGGTTTCATCGGCGCTGGAAACCGTGACGATGTGGCCGGCCTCGACCGCGTCCCCGCGCTCGCCTGGAAGGCATGGGCTGAGAATCATGATGTCGCGTCCGGTGCCGGCGGATTGCACCTCGTGGGCCTCATTCAGGTTCGCGACGCCGAATATGGCGGTCTCCGGGGCGAGGGTTCTGGCAGTTTCGATGGCGCCGTGGCCGTAGGCGTTCGCCTTGATGACGGCGAGAATTCCGTGCGAGGGGCCGATTTTAGAGCGGACGAACCCCAGATTGTGACGGAGCGCGGCGTGGTCTATTTCGGCCCAGGTGCGGAGGCCATCGGGAATAACTAGCGTTTCCATGCTGGACATGGAGGTAAGGGGATTCGAACCCCTGGCCTTCTCATTGCGAACGAGACGCTCTACCAACTGAGCTATACCCCCGAGGATGACTTTCAAACAACATGGGGGTGGAGTTTCGCGCAAGGAATTTCACGGGCCGATTCCGAAAATCCCGCTTGCAACGGGCGGGTTGGAATTTAGATTCCCAGTCTTTCTCCGCTCGGGTGGTGAAATGGCAGACACGTGCGTTTGAGGGGCGCATGCCGCAAGGCATGGGGGTTCAAGTCCCCCCCCGAGCAGTTTTTTCGAAACCGGCTTTGCGGTTCGAGTAGGTTCTGTTTCGCTTCGGCGCGATGAATTCCCTGCTGGCGCGGTTGGCGAACCTGTTTCCGGTCTGGCTGCTGGTTTTTTGCGGGACGGCGCTGGTGGAGCCCGGGATTTTCACCTGGTTCTCGGGTCAGTGGATCGTGGGCGGGCTGATGCTGATCATGCTGGGGATGGGGTTGACGCTGGAGCCGGGGGATTTCCGGGCGGTGGCGCGGATGCCGGGGGCGGTGCTGGCGGGGTTCGTTGGTCAATACACGATCATGCCGCTGGCGGGCTGGGGGACGGCGAAGGCGCTGGGCTTGTCGCCGGATTTCGCGGTGGGGTTGATTTTAGTGGCGTGCGCGCCGGGCGGGACGGCCTCGAATGTGGTGACCTACATCGCGCGGGCGAATGTGGCGTTGTCGGTGGTGATGACCTCGTGCTCCACGCTGGCCGCAGTGGTGGTGACGCCTTGGCTTACGCAGTGGCTGGCGGGGGCGTATTTGCCGGTGGACGGGTGGGGGATGTTTCTCACCACGCTGCAAGTGGTGCTGGGGCCGGTGGCTCTGGGGGTTTTCCTGAACAGGAAGTTGCCGCGGGCGGCGGTGGGCTTTGCGAAGTGGGGGCCGCTCGTTTCGGTGATCCTGATTTGCATGATTTGCGCGAGCATCGTGGGGCAGGGGAGAGAGGCGATTTTGCAGAACATGGGCGTGCTGGCGCTGGCCGTGGGGATGCTGCACGGGCTGGGGTTCTTTTTCGGATGGGCGATGGCGTGGCTGCTGGGGTTCAAGCCGCCGGAGGCGCGGGCGATTTCGATCGAGGTGGGGATGCAGAACTCGGGTTTGGCAGCGGTGCTGGCAAAGGCGCATTTCGCGGCGAACCCGCTGACAGCGGTTCCGGCTGCACTCTCCAGCGTGGCGCACAGCCTGATCGGGAGCAGCCTCGCGGCTTTTTGGCGGGCGCGCGGGTGAAACGAATCAGTTCCGCGGAGGCATGCCGGAGTCGGCGCGGACTTGCGAGGCGGCGGCTGTCGGATGAAGCGCGGGAGTGACGGGGAGGTCGATCGTTTTGTTGCCGCGGGAAATGTGGATGTGGGCTTCCTCCCCGGCGGTGAGATGGTAGGCGGCGTCCACCAGGTCTTGGATGGAGCAGACCTTGCGTTCGTCAATGCCGAGAAGAATGTCACCAGCGCACAAGCCGAACTTGGCGGCTGGCGAGCCTTCCGGCATGGCGATGATGCGGGCGCGGGAGCCGGCGGTGGGTGTGGGCGCGTCCTCCACCTCGATCCCGATCCAACCGGGGCGGAGTTCTCCGAAGCGGGCAACATCGCGCCGGACTTTTTCGGCGGCGCCGATGGGAAGGATGTAACAGGAGGCGCCGTGCCCGATGCGCGCGGCGACGATGCCGACGACATTTCCCGAGAAATCGACAACCGGAGCGCCGCCGTAGCCGGGCTCCACCGCCATGTTCGACCGGAGGTGGGATGTGGAAAATTGTTTGCCGTCGCGGTGGAAATCGCGCCCGACGACGAGGCCGAGCGTGGGGCTGGCTTCGTATTCGCCGGGGAATCCGATGGCGATCACCGGGGTGGAGGCGGGAATTTCCTCGGAATTTCCGACCGGGATGAACGGGCTGGTCGTGTCGGTTTTTAGTAGGGCGATCCCGGTGCGCGGGTCGCTGGCGATGATTTTGGCCGGGATGTTGCGGCCTTGGAAATTGACGGTGACGTCGTTGGATTGCAGGACGACGTTGGAATGGGTGTAAACGGTGCCCGAGGGGTCGATGAAGAAGCCGCTGCCGAGCCGGACGCCGAGTTGGTCGCTGGCGCGCACGCGAACGACGGCGTGGCGGTGGAGTTCGAAGAGCCGGGCGATTTCGCGTTGGATCGAATCGGCCGCGGGACCGGCCTGCGATTGCTGCGCGGGAACCGGGGCGAAGCCGAGGACTAGGGCGACGGCGAGGACGCCGGCCTTTTTAAAAAGTGCGTCTTGACGCATAGCTCACCACCTCCGCCGGGAGGACATATTGGACTGTTTGCAGCGGCTTGGCGGTGGGTGCCGCAGGTTGCGGCGCGCCGATTTCTATGGGCTGGCCGCTCGTGAGGGTCATGCTGACCCCTGGGGTTTCATCAGCCTCCGAGCCGGACCATGTAAATACCGACGCTCCGGCGATGATCGCCACCGCGAAGGAGGAGGCGAGGGCCAGGCGTGGGATGGGGGGAGGGGTAAATGCCGAGGAGAGACGATCCCAGGCCACTTTGAAAAAGGGCCGGTGAATGACCTCGGCGCGCTGGCGGAGCTGGAAGTCGCCGAGGAAGTTTTCGAAGTAGTCCTGTGGGGGACGCTCATAGCGTTTCAGGCGCAGGAGTTTGCTGATGCTTTCGTTATGTTCCATCGAATGGATGTTATTTCTTTATAAACTCTTGGAGGTGGTTTTGCAACTGCCTATGTGCGTAGAAGAGCCGTGAGCGGACAGTCCCTTCGGAGATTTTCAGGATTTTTGCAATTTCCGCGTGTGGCATGCCTTGGATGTCGAACATTGTCACCACGGCTCTGTGTTCATGGGACAGCCTCATCAGGGATTCGTTCAATTTTTTTTGAAGTTCGGAGAGGTTGGTCTCGCGGTGGGGATCGCCATTGCTCGTGGCCTCGATGAAGTCGGGGTCGTTGAGGATCCCGTTGTCCACATCGT
>JBMOIA010000135.1:0-4138 GCA_049317565.1 Terrimicrobiaceae bacterium
TCTAAACGGATGCCGCGACACGGTGGATGCCATCGGGAGCAAATGGAATCCCGACTCGCTCGGCTCCGACTCGCTTGCCGCGGTCCGAGCCATTCACCCGGTGGGCGGCAATTTCCTCGTTTGCCCAAGCGCCACGCCAGCCCATGTTCGCTCTGCAAAAGGCCTGAAAATCCAAGTCGTCGAACCTGCTTGAATCCCAGCTTGAAAACCTCCGTGTTTCCAGACCCTAAACGCCTGGGCAAAATCGCTGGATTCATCACCGCCTAACCGCTCGCACGGATAGACTCCGAGTAGCCAATCCCGCTTGCTTTTCTTTGTGCCGAGGCGAGCCGATGGTAAAGACCCCCGCACTTTGACGATGCCTCACGATTCCAGATCTGAACCCTCCGCCAGGGCGCGGGTGGCGGCGGGGAGCGTGTTGCAGATCGCCTCGCGCGTGGCGGTGCTCGGGTGCGGATTGGTCCTGATGGGCTACCTGACGCGCAATCTCGGCCTCGCCGATTACGGACGCTATGCGCTCTCGGTGCTGCTGGTGAATTGGGCGGCCACATCGCTCGCTCTCGCGACCGGCGGGGCGCTGGTGCGGCTCGTGGCGGGGAACCATGACGGACACCGATACGCCGTATCCATGCTCCAACTCTCGACGATTGCGGGCGCAGGGCTTGGACTCGCATTATTTTTGGCGGCGGGTCCGATCGCCTCGGCGCTAAAATCGCCCGGCATCGCAGACCTCCTGCGAATCCTTGCGATCGAGCTTCCCCTCGGAGCCATGGCGGGAATCCACCTCGGCGTGCTTACGGCGCAGGGGAAGTTTTTGAAAAATGCCGGTGGTGTCCTGGCGGGTTGGATCCTGCAATTGGCGGCGGCAGTGGCTTTCGTGGAAGGCGGACTTGGCTCGCGTGGGGCGGCATGGGCGATTGTCGCCAGTGGATTTGCCCAACTCCTGCTTGCGCGGACGATGAGCGGCCTGCCGATTTTCAGCACCGAGCGTGTAGCTTTTTCCGAACTCTGGGCGCAAACCCGCCTGCTCGCCGCAGCGCAAGTGGCGCTCCGCGTCTCTCAGGGTATGGACCTCCTGGCGGTGAAATATTTTCTCGGCGCGCCCGCCGTGGCCGGCCTCTACGCCGGGGCGCAGAACATCGGCTTCGCGGCGCTGATGCTTTTCCAGCCCACCGCCCCGGTGGTGCTCCAATCGCTCTCGAAATCCCGCCGCGGAGAAAACCCTGCCGAGGCTGCGCGCGTGGGCGTGACCTTTATTCGCGTATCGCTGATCTACGGCGGGGTGCTGATCGCCCTCTCGGTGTTCTCGCGCGAGATCGCCGTCTTTTTGCTCGGCTCGCAATTTTCCGAATGCGGACCGGTGCTGGCCGTATTGCTCGCCGCCATGGCATTCCGCATCCAGGCCGTGGCCGGGAGAACACTCCTCTCCGCCGCAGGGGAGAAGGCATCCATCCTCGCCCCTTTATTCGTGATGATCGTTCTCGCCATTGCGGCCTTCGCCATCGCCATCCCGCGTTTTGGAATCCTCGGCGGAGCGGCGGTGGCGGCAGCCCTCGGGCTTGGAACCGCCATTGCCTCGCTGCGGGACGGCCTGCGCCTGATGAACCTCGCCTTCCCCTGGGCCACGCTCTTGCGAACTCTCATCGCCGCATCGGCCACCGCCGCCGTCGCCCTTTGGCTCCGCGGTTTTTCCCTCCATGTCCTCATCGAACTCACCTTCGCCACCCTGCTCTACGCCGCCGCCCTCATCCTCCTCGGCGAATGGAAACCGACCAAGGCCCGGCTGCTCCGATTGCGGGATTTTTTTCTCCGCCGCCCGCGGGACCAAATGACATCAGCGGACTGAAGAACCTGCCGACTCTTCCGGGCATCGAAACGAACTCCTTCGCCGCCTCGATCTGTCCGCTTGCGCCAAGAGCAGCCTGTTGATGGGATGAGCGCGTGATACGCTCCGGAAATTTTTCCCGGATTTTGATTCTACTGGCCTCTCTGCTCCTGTGGGGAGGCTCTCTCGCCTACCTCGGCAAGGGTTTCATGGTCTCTTGGAAAGGCGGCGACACGGACCTGCGCATCCGCGAGAGGGAATGGAAGGATTTTTCCAAGGGAGTTTATCCCAATGTGCGGCATTCCCCACCTGGACGCACAGAGGCAAAAACCCACACCGTGTATCCGGCCTACGCGCTGGCCCAGTTCGTGCCGTTTTTCGCATTCGGGGATTTTATGGCGGCGCGGGTGGTTTTGCAGGGACTCAGCCTCGCGGCGCTCGCGGCGATGATGTGGCTCGGGTGGCGGTTGCTGCACGGCTACGGATGGGAGGCCGGCATGCTGGGCATGGCGCTGGGACCGGCCATCGCGGGCAACTGCACCGCCATCGCGCTGGGGCAATTCTCGATCCTCTCCGCGGGATTTGTGGCGGCACAAATCCTCGCGATGCTCGCGAACCGGAACGGACTGGCCGGCATCTTCTGGGCCATGGCGATGATCAAGCCGCAGTGCGCATTGCCTTTTGCACTTCTTTTTTTGGTGCAGGGCCGGTGGAAAGGATTGCTCACCGGCGGCGCGACACTGGGATTTTTGACATTCGGCGCGCTCGAATGGACCGGCTGGTCGGTGCGCGAATATGTGGTGCACACTTTCGGCACGGAGCGGCTCAATTTCGCTAAGCAGGGGACTTCGTTGCCTGCCTTTTTTCCAGAGATTCCGCCGCGTTTGCTGACCGGGATCGGAATCGGGGTTGTGGCCGCATTGGCTATAGGTCTTGCCTGGATTGGCAGGCGAGTGCGTGAGGAAATCCTGCCGGCGCTGGCCGGTGTCTGCGCGATGCTCGGCTGGGTGTTTTTTTACCACCGCCAATACGACAACCAGATGCTTTTCCCGTTGATGCTCGCGGCCGCAGCTGCAGCGTTCCGGACCAAAAACATTCCGCACCTCATATTCGCCCTCGTTCTGGCGGCCACCCTGTATTTGCCTGCTGGAATCGTTGCCAAAACACCGACCCTCTTTGCGATGGCGCTCTATTTCCCGGTCCTCGCCGCCGTCTTCATCCTGGTTTCCCAAGCAAAAACAGCACCCGAGCGGCCAAATAGCCGCTGACCGCCGCGAGGTAGTAAAAAAGATGCAGCGGGGCCGAGGCCGCGGCGAAGGCCAACCCGCCATTGGCTGCGAGGAAGCGGTAGAAGCGGCGGTTCAGCCAAATCGCAACTCCGACGCAAGCTAGCGGGATGGAGAGCAGCCACGGTGAGAAGAATGCGGCGGGGAGCGAGGCGAGTGCTCCAACGACCAGCGACGCGCTCCAGCGGGAACGGGTGTCGATGTTGAGGTCGTTATCCAGGGAATCGCTCGGCGGCCGATGTCGGTGAAGACCAAATCGCGCTGCTTGTTTTACGGGGCGCGTCCACGGTTGTCATTTCCAGTGGCGTTTCCAGGCGGCGAACTCCGAGGGCCGGATTTGGAAGCGTGCGAAGTTGCCTTCATGCAACCCCGACAGTTCCTTTTCCGCCATCTCGGCGAAGCGGGCGCGCTCCGCCGTTTCGGGCAGATTGCGCGACTCCTTGCGGACGAAATTCGAAGCGGCCTGCTTGTCCATCCGGCCCTGCACGACGCGGGCGACCACTTCGCCGAGCAGGTTGCGGTGGTGCAAGCGGAAGGTATCTGGTTCCCCCAAGGTTTGCCGGATGGCCGCGTAGCGTGTGCCGGAGCGCCCGTAGGCCCACACGAAAACATCCCGCAACAACTCCACGCGGTTCATTTCGTAGATTCCGAGCAGGCCGTCCACATAGTCGCGCTGCGGCACATCCACGAACGACAGCGGGCACAGGTTGCGGCGGATGAAGGGAATGTTCGCCGCAAGCCGGGAGACCCGCTTGTTCACATCCTCGAACGGCTGCATGTAGGGAATGTGGACCATCGCGAAAAACGCCTGCTCGAACGGATCCTGGATTTTGGAGGCCTTGCGGAGGAATAACCCAAAAGCCTCCTCGATCCGCTGCGGGCCCTCGAGCGGATGGAACACGCTGCCGTCGATTCCCACCGCGATCTCGCGGAGGCGACCCGCCGCGGCCGGGTTGTCCAGGAGGTTTTCCGCCAGGGCGGCATGGAGGTTGAGGAGCGTGTAGCGGTTGAATCCGATCTCCGCCGC
>JBMOIA010000136.1:0-4109 GCA_049317565.1 Terrimicrobiaceae bacterium
GTGCGGCGGAGCGGGCTGTCAGCGCGGGAGTCGGCGGGCGGAAGGTTGTTCAGCGCGGCGATGGTTTGCATCGGTCGGCGAAGGCGGTTTCAGTTTTCAGTGGTTGAACCGCGCTGCGTTTCCTTGAGGGCTTGGGCGTAGAGTTCGGAGATGTAGGGCCAGTTGACGACATTCCACCAGGACTCGGCATAGTCGCCGCGGCGGTTTTGGTATTTGAGGTAGTAGGCGTGTTCCCAGACATCGAGGCCGAGAATGGCGGTGTAGCCTTCGAGGAGCGGGGGGTCCTGGTTCGCGGTGGAGAGGATGGAGAGCTTGCCGTCCTTCACCACGAGCCATCCCCAGCCGCTGCCGAATCGCTTGAGCGCGGCGTCGGTGAATTGTTTTTTAAATTCGGCGAACGAGCCGAAGGTTTGGTTGATGGCATCGGCGAGGGCGCCGGTGGGTTCGCCGCCACCGTCGGGCGACATCATGAGCCAGAAGAGCGAGTGGTTGAGGTGGCCGCCGACATTGTTGCGCAGGCCGGTGCGGATGGTTTCGGGAGCGGAGCCGAGGTTTTTGAGGAGTTCCTCGGGTGTGAGCTTGGCGAGTTCGGGTTGGTCGGCGAGGAGTTTGTTGGCGTTGGTGATGTAGGCTTGGTGGTGCTTGTTGTGGTGGATGCGCATCGTCTCGGCATCGATGTGCGGCTCGAGCGATTCGTAGGAATAGGGGAGCGGCGGGAGGGTGTAGGGGCCGGACGGGGCAGCGGTGGCGTTTTGCGCGGTGGAGGAGCCGGGTAGCATGGGGAGGGCTGCGGCAAGAAGCGTGAAAATGCGGAGAAATATGGTATTCATGGCGGCGAAAGAATTATCCGATGGCCAAACTGGTGCAACCTGCAAAGAGCCCCAGCATCATGGACCTCGCGATTTATTACGCGGTGTCGATGGTGCCTGCGGGTTTCGCCACAACCTATGCCGCTGTGGCTTCGGCAACCGGATGCGGGTCGGCGCGGGCGGTGGGCGCGGCCCTGCGGAGAAATCCCTTCGCGCCGGAGGTTCCGTGCCACAGGGTGGTGCTGTCGAGCAGGGCGCTGGGGGGATTTTTCGGGAAGGCGGACCGGAGGGCTTTGGAAAAAAAGCGGCGACTGCTCGAGGCGGAGGGGGTTCGTTTCGACGCCCAAGGCAGGGTCGCCGAGGAATGCATGGTTAGAATTCCGAACCCGAAAAAAGAAGCGGGCCGGGGTCGGCGGCGGCAGACTGCGGGCGGGAATTCGCGCGGCGGATCTCGTCGATCGGGACACTGAGCCAGCGGGCATCCGCCGGCGGGAGCCCCTCGACGAGCTCGATGAGGACGGACGGGTCGCGCTCGACGGCGCGGAGGATGCCGGATTTCGAGAGGTGGACGGAATCGCAGCGCGTGCGGGGCAGGATGTAATCGAGGTCCGCAACGAGAAGTTGAACCTGATGGGCGGTCAGCGGCATGGGGCGGAGGACGGGGGAGAAATCTGGGACATGAGAGGGTTTTAGCAGCGCGATTCCGGGGCTGCAAGGCGGGTCGGCGTGGGCTGGTTGAACGGTTCAATGAATGATTGTCCGAAATTTGCAATATGGGGCTTGCAACCCATTTGCGCGCTCCCTAAAGAACCGCATTGTTCCCACCCGATCGGAAAAACCGCATGCCGAAAAAAAAGGAAACGAAGGGGGACAAGCCCGCGAAAGCCCAAAAAGCCTCGAAGGCCGGGGTGAAGGCTGTTGCCAAGCCAGCGCGCAAGGCGGCGGCGCCGAAGTCCCGTTCGGAAGCTGCGCCCAAAGTTTCCCGCAAAGCGTCACCGAAGTCCAAGTCGGCGCCCAAGGCTAGTGCGGCGCGTGGGGTTGCCAAAGCGGACACGATCGAGTCGGCGCTCCTCGAAAACCTCGGGGACCTGCCGTTCGGCTACGGGACGGACACGATCTACCTCGTCGCGCAGGACCCGAACTGGATTTTCACTTATTGGGACATCGACATTACGCGCCATCCGGGCGGGCCCTGCCATTTGCGGGTCGAGGACGGTGTGGGCGCGTTGGAGCAGGAGATCGAGGTGCCTTTCGAAACGCGCAATTGGTATGTGCCGGTGCGCACTGCCGGCGGGGCCTACACGGTCGAGCTCGGTTTTTACCGCTCCAGGAAATGGAATTCGATCGCGCGGTCTGCGCAGGCGGTGACGCCACGCGACCGGATGAGCGACTCGATGTCGTTCGATTTTGCCACTCTGCCGCTGCACATCAGTTTCCAACGGCTCGTGGAAGCGATCTCGTCCTCGCCCTCGAATGCGGCGGTGCTGGTTCCCGCCATGGCGGAAATGCAGAAGCTGCTGGCCTCCGCGGGCAATTCGCAATCGTTCCTCCAAGAGCAGGAGAAGGCGATTCTGGTTTCGCTGCTCGGCAGCGCGTTCCTGCAGGAGATTTCGAGCGGCCAATGGAGTTCGGAGGAATTGCACTCTGCCATTTTTGCGCGGTTGCGCGAGCGGCTGAGTTCCGGGCAACTCGGCGAACTGGTCGGGCGCCTGCAGCTCGGCCATGCGGAGAGCAGTCTCTTTAGTGCATTTTCGCAACTCGGTGCCGAAGTGCGTTCGGGTTCATGGAATCTGGCTTCGGCGGGATTCGCGGAGAAATTTGCGGGCGAGCTGTCGAGTTGGATGGTCGCGGCCTTGTCCAGCTGGAGCGGATTGGCTCGTGGATTCTGGTCGAGCGGGGCGTTTTCCAGTGAATTTTTTGCCGGCGGGGCCGGGGGTTCGGAAACGCTCGGCGGGTCCGAGACATTCGCGCTGCGCTCGCTCTCGTCCTGGAATGAATTCATGAGCTGGTTCGGCGCGGTGGGTTCCTCGTGGAGCGGTGCGGAGCTTTCGAGTTTCGCGCAGTCCGCGCTTTCCAGCTGGGGTAGTGAGTTTCTCTCGAGCTGGGGCTCCGGCGGATTGTCGAGCTGGGGAGCTTCGGAGAATTCCTTCGGCGTGGCGACATCTCGGCGGGCGCTCGACCTCGAGGTCGCCGCAGAGATCACCCTGCGCGGAAAGACCGAGCCGGGCGGTCGGTTGAAGGTCGGCAGCGAGTTTGTTGAGGTCGGAGCGGACGGGTCGTTCGAGCACACGGTTGTTTTCAAGGGCGGGCGTGGAGAGTTGCCGATCGAGGCGGTTTCGCCCGACGGGTCCCTGACGCGGCGCACGGCGCTGGTGCTGCAGCCTGCGAGCATTTGAGAAAAAAAACCGCCAGCGACCGGAAACCGGCTCCGGTCCTTGATGCGCGGGCGGAGGAATTTTTTCAATGGCTGGAGGCCGAGAGGAATGCCTCGGCGCTCACGGTCACGACCTACCGCACATCGCTTGAGGCGTTCCGGCGTTTTCGCCCCGATGGGGAGTGGCAGGGATTCGGGCCGGATGTCTTCCGTGCGTGGATGCTCGAGTTGATGAAAGCGGGGATGTCGCGAGCGACGGTGAGGGTGCGCTTCGCCTCGCTGCGGGCATTTTATGCGTTCCTGAAATTGCGGGGTGTGGTGTCGAAGAATGTGCTGCTGGAGGTTTCGTTGCCGAAACTCGAGCGGAAGCTGCCGCGGTTTTTGACGACCGGGCAGGTCGAGTCCCTTGTCGAGGCGCCGCTCCAGCAAAAGCGCCACAAGCAGGCTCCGGTATGGATGGCGGCGCGGGATGCGGCGGTGATCGAGTTGTTTTATTCCACTGGAATGCGGTTGTCGGAACTGGTCGGACTGGATGTGGGCGATGTGGACCCGATCGGCGAGACGGCGCGGGTGCTCGGCAAGGGCGGGCGGGAGCGGATTTGCCCGGTCGGGCGTTTCGCGCTCGAGGCGGTCTCGCGCTACCGGCAGGAGGCGCGTGTGCATGAGGGACCGCTGTTCCTCAACAAATCGCGGAAGCGGATTTCGGCGCAGGCGGTGAATGCGCTGGTGAAGAATCGGCTGAGGCAGGCCGGGCTGCCGGCGGATTTGTCGCCGCACAAGCTCAGGCACAGCTTCGCCACGCACCTCCTCGACAACGGGGCCGATCTGCGCAGCGTGCAGGCGCTGCTCGGGCATGCGAGCCTTTCCACCACGCAAATCTACACGCATGTGACGATCGAGAGATTGAAGGCGGCCTATGATGCGGC
>JBMOIA010000137.1:0-4080 GCA_049317565.1 Terrimicrobiaceae bacterium
GTCCACCTCGACAACGACATATTGGTGGTTGTTTTGCTCCTCACCATCATATCCGAGCAGGGAGACCCCCGGTATGTCCCTTAAATGCCGGCGATAGGCCTCGAAGTTTCTGATGTTGATCGACGCGATTGCATCCATCGATTCCAGACAGGTCAGCCCCATGGCGGCACAGACTTCGTTCATCTTGGCATTGACGCCCGCCCCCGCCACATCGTCGTAATCCCTGAACCCGAAGTTCCGCATGAGCCGCAAGCGGTCCGCGAGCGCGGCATCGTTTGTGGCCACTACGCCGCCTTCGAAGCAATTGATGAATTTTGTCGCGTGGAAGCTGAAAACCTCGCAAGCCCCGAAACCGCCCAGCATGCGCCCGCCGCTCGAGCATCCGAATGCGTGCGAAGCATCATACATTGCCACGAGGCCCCGCCTTTGTGCGATCTCTTCGATCGCCGCGGTATCACAGGCGCGGCCCCAGAGATGCACGCCCACAATGGCCGAGGTCCTCGGCCCGATCAGCTCCTCGATCCGGGCCGGATCGATGTTGTGTGTGTGCGGGTCGATATCCGCGAAGACCGGCCGGATTCCCCGCCAATGGAAGGCGTGCGCGGTGGCTATGAAAGTGAAACTGGGCAGGATCACCTCCCCTTTCAAACCCAGAGCCGCGATGGCAATATCAAGTGCTGCAGTGGCATTGCAGGTCGCGACGGCATGCCGCACCCCCAGAAGCGAGCAAATGCGGTCCTCGAACTCCTGCACAAGCGGTCCGTTGTTTGTGAACCAGCGCCGGTCCAGAATCCCGTTCACGCGCTCCAAAAAAGCCTGGCGATCTCCGATGTTGGGGCGGCCCACATGGAGTTTCCCCTCCCATGCCGCCACGCCCCCCTGCCCTTCAGGGGCCTCACTGCTGGTTTCAGGCGAACGGGGTTGCATCATTTTCAAACCACCTCCGGGCCGGGAATCGGCTCGAGCCTTTTCATCATGGTCACGCCTGCGCGGTGTTTTCCAGAGCGGTTTTCCAGCTCCTCGCCCGCGAGCATCCGGACGATCAGCCCCGGAAAATCCGCACCGGCGAGGTGCGAGACGGGATAGCCGCCGCCGAACCTCGGATTCATCTCCAGAACCCACAGCCCGCCCTGCCCGTCGCGCAGGAAATCGACATCGAGGGGACCGGTTATTTCCACCTCGCGGATCAGCCTCTCGGCGATGGCGGACAATTCCCCGCAATGAACAGTCTCCGCCCGCTCCGTCTCGCCGTTGCGCGTCAGCAGCCTTCTCCAGGGCACCACGCAGACAGGCCTCGCCAGGGTGTCCCCCAGCCCGTCGACGCAGAAATGCTCCCCCTCGACAAATTGCTGAATGATCATGTCGCGGGTGTATCCGTGGAAAACTTCAAGTTCGCGAGGATTGCGGGCCAGGAAAGTATTCACACCGCCGAATCCGAAGCGCGGCTTGACGATCAATGGAAACGCAAAAAGCCCCGAGGCAAGCCAGGCACGGGCCTCGGCGGGCGAATCCGTGGTGCGGGGCGTGGCGATGCCCATGGCCGAAAGAGAGCGCCATGTTTCAAGCTTGTCGAAGGCGATCGTGGATGCCCGGCGTGTGGGAATCAACGCCAGCACACCCGCCTCCTCCAGTTCATTGCGGTGCGCGGAGAGCTTGTGAACATCGGGGTCGAAAAATGAAAGCAGTCCCGACACGCCGAGCCTCCGGCACTCCGCGAGCAGTGCCGGGACATACTCGTCGGAGCGGATGGGGGGCAGCACGAGCGTTTCATCACACCGTGAAAATCCCGGCGTCCACGGCGTGTTGCTCGTTCCAATGATCCGGCCACCCTTCGGCAGAACCTCACGGAAATAATCAGCCACATAGCCACGCTTGCCGATGCAGGAGAGGAGCAGGTTCATGCCCGCCCGTTGCGCCGCCACCTTGGCCATCAATTCGCCGGGCATGGCCATATCCTCTGTGGCGAAGCCTGGATGGCCTCGTGGTTGTCCCAAATGAAACGCACCGCCCCTGCAAACCCGCCCCGGCTCGGTTGATCGAAAAAAATCGCCTCCGGATTCGCCTCCAGGATTTTCCGGCCGATATCCACCCTCAACCCCGGCTCATCCACCAGCCGCACAGCCGCATCCACATACCCGTCCACGGAGTGCGCCGTGAGCCATCCCGGCTGTCCCACCATCCCAGCCATGGCGGCATCGATGCGGGAATGCGCCTCGCCACCCTTGAGGTTCACCACAGGCAGACCCTGCAGAAAAGCATCGATGATTCCATTCGTCGCCCCGAACGGGAAAGTGCTCAGGAAAATATCGCACTCGTTCAAGTCGCGGATGTGGGCATTGTAGTGCTTCCGCGGCACCACCACGGCACCGGGAACTGCGGCGGAATAAATCCTGCGCGCCGATTCGAAAAGCACGCCCGACACATTCGGGAAAAAACAAAATTCGACCTTTCCTTTCGCCACCTCCCGAATCCGCCGGCAGGCCTCCAGGAAGCCCGGCGTGACTTTCCTGCACCACGCCGGCACGGCGAACCTCGTCACTCCGGGATTCCGCCGCAGATTCGGCACCACGCGCCGGGCATCGGGCCTCGGCGCGAAAACCATCCGGCCGCCCGTGAGCACCATTTTTTCGGAAGCCAGATTCTCCGCCGCATGCTCCACATCGAGGATCGCGTAGTCCACCGCGTCGGAGTGTGTCGTGGCCGGGTGTCCCTGGCTGCGGATCTGGACCGGGGCGATCCTCGTGTTCGATACGGCGATTCCCGTAAACCTCATACCCACGCTGGGGAGGTAAAGGATGTCGGGTTGGAGCGCGCGCAGTCTTGCAATCAAGTCCAGCGGATCGTCCTCCCGCACAGGCAGCGCCTCCACGCGGTGCGCCAATTTCTCCAGCTCCGGGTGGGGCTCGACATTCGCCGCCACCAGCGTCGTTTCGAAATCCTCCTTCAGCGACTCGATTGCCGGGCCATAGCACCGGTGCATCGCATGGCAGGGCCCATAGAGCTCCGCGAAAATCACCACATGCGGCCGCCGCCCCCGGGATCTGCCCGATACCGGCCCGGATGCCGGAACACCGTTTTTATCCAGCCATCGCCGCACGACTTTGTTCATGCACTGCTTGATGGCGTGCTTGTGGGGAGCTTCCGCATAGCTGCAGCCCATATACGCAGCCGCGAGACTCAGGGGAAATTCCCTTCCGGACCCCGGCAGGGCGTAGAAACCGGGATCCACACCCTCCCACAGCGCACCGGCCCCGAGAATCCTCGACCGGGCCTCCTCGCCATGTGCCGTGTAGATCAATTGCTCCGAGAGAAAACCCAGCAGGACCGGAAACGACCACCGCGGATTCAGCCTCAAGAAGGCTTCGCAATGCTCCTCCGCCATCGCATTCAACGAAAGCGCGCTGAATATCCGCAGCGCCCCTTCTCCGTTCAGGAAGTCCCTGTTCCAGTTTTTCGCGATGCCTTTCATGTGCGATGTCCCCCTGCGCCCGCTGATTTGGAAAACATGCACCAGGCTCCGCTTGAATCTGTTCAGATCCAAAAAAAGGCGCTTAGAAAATGGAATCCCCGGATCTCCCAGAAAGCGCTCGGCCGCCTCCACAAACCTGTCCGCATCGCTCTCCGCAAGACCGGGCACCGTCCCCCGCTCGACTGCTGCCAGGATATCCACAAACACCCTGCCCGCCCGGGCGTGGTCCCCTGATCGCAGGGAGGATTCCCATTCGTCCAAAGCGGTTCCAATCACCCCCCGAACATGGGATTTCCCACCACCATCCGACAAGCCAACACCGTCCCCCCTGTAGCGGCGCTCTATGAGCGCCGAAACCGGCACACCACCCTGCGGTTATTGACCGCCGCCACGGCTGAGGAGCAAGCCGCGATTTTCCAGCGCGGCGAGGCAACTCGCGCAGTGCCGCCCGATTTCGGCCCGCAGCGCCTCGCTGGCCGTGCGCGGGTCGATGCCGGGTGGCGGCGCGAGTTCGCCGCGCACGACCTCTTCCACCATTGCATTCGTGAGTCCCTCGACATCGCGGCTCCCATCGCAAAATCCGATCAACCGCGCCACGAATGGATCCGGCA
>JBMOIA010000138.1:0-4075 GCA_049317565.1 Terrimicrobiaceae bacterium
GCTCCCGGCAATCGCCCTTGCCGCCGCCCTCCTCTCCGCCTCCTGCGGGAAAAAACCCGACGCCTCGACCGAATCCAAGCAGGCCCAGCCCACCTCGGGCGTTCAGCAACTCTCCGGCGCCGGAGCCACCTTCCCCGCGCCGCTCTACCAGCGCTGGGGCGTGGAATACAACAAGGTCGATCCGAATGTCCAAGTGAACTACCAGTCCGTGGGCAGCGGAGCCGGGGTGAAGAATTTCATCAAGGGCGTGGTGGACTTCGGTGCCAGTGACGCCGCGATGAACGACGTGGAAATCGCACTCGTCCCGCGCGGCGTTGTGATGATCCCCGCCACCGCGGGCGAAATCGTCTTGGCTTACAACCTGCCTGGCGTTTCCTCCCTCCAGCTTTCACGCGAGGCGTTCGCAGGGATTTTTCTGGGCACCATCACAAAATGGAACGACCCCGCCATCTCCTCCACCAACCCCGGCATTGCCCTGCCGGACATGCCGATCCTCGTGGCCTACCGTTCGGACGGCAGCGGCACGACCTTCGTCTTCACCCAGCACCTCTCGGCGGTCAGCCCGGCGTTCAACGAAAAAGTCGGCACCGACAAATCCGTCACCTTCCCCGTCGGCGTGGGCGGCAAGGGCAACGAGGGCGTCACCGCTCTCGTCAAACAATCCCCGGGCGCGATCGGATATGTCGAATACGGCTACGCGAAGGACAACGGCCTCCCGATGGCCTCGCTCCAGAACAAGTCCGGCAACTTCGTCGCCCCGAACATCGAAAACGGCGCCGCCGCCCTCGCGAATATCACCCTGCCCGAAAATCTCCGCATCTGGCCGGTGGATCCAGAGGGGCCCAACGACTACCCGATCCTGAGCTTCACCTGGCTGCTGCTTTATAAATCCTACCCGGACGCCGCGAAACGCGACGCCCTGCGCGCCTTCGTCGAGTGGAGCCTCACCACCGGCCAATCGTTCTCCGAACAACTCGGCTACATCCCGCTCCCGGCGCCGGTCGTTGAAAAATCCCGCGCCGCCCTCGCGACGGTGCAGTAATTTCCCCGTGGAGGCGCCTGCACAGTCCCCCGACCCGCTGCCGGGCTTCAAGGCGCGTCCGGACCTATTTCGCATCCTCTGTCTGGCCGGCGCGGCGTTCGCCGTGGGCCTGCTCGGATGGATCCTCTACGAAATCGTGGAATCCGCCGCGCCGGCTGTGGCTCAATTCGGCCCGGCGTTCCTGTTCGACTCTTCCTGGGTTCCGAACCGCAGCCAATTCGGCGTCCTGCCGTTCATCATCGGCACCGTCGCCAGTTCGGGCATCGCCATCCTCCTCGCCCTGCCACTCGGCCTCGCCGTTGCCGTTTTTCTCAGCGAAAATTTCCTCGCCCCGCCTCTCCGCCAGGCGATCCGCTTCGTCGTCGAAATGCTCGCGGCCATTCCCAGCGTCGTTTACGGCCTGTGGGGAATTTTCGTCGTCATTCCGATCGTGAAGGCCATTGGCGACTGGACCACCGAGCACTTCGGCGCCGTGCCCATCCTCTCCGGCCCCGCCTACGGAAATTCCCTACTCACCGCCTCGGTCGTCCTCGCGATCATGATCCTGCCCACTGTGACGGCCATCTCCCGCAATGCCCTCTCCGCCGTTCCACACGCCCTGCGAGAAGGCGCCTACGCGCTCGGCGCCACCCGCTGGGAAGCCATCCTCGGCGTGATCTTCCCAGCAGCCGCACCAGGCATCGTCGCTGCCACCATCCTCGCCCTCGGCCGTGCCATGGGAGAAACCATGGCCGTCGCCATGCTCATCGGCAATAGCCCACGGCTCTCATGGTCCATCTTCTCCCCCTCCGGCACCCTCGCCGGCCTGCTCGCGAACCAATTCGGCGAAGCCTCCGGACTGCAGGTCAACGCCCTCATGTATGCCGCGCTCATCCTCGTCCTCATCACACTCGCCGTGAACATGGCGGGCGAGGCGATCCTCCGCCACACGCGCCGCGCCACCAGCGGCATCCACTGACATGGACCCGATCGCCTCGCACTCCCTCGATTTCTTCTCCACGGCGCCGGGCGAACGCACCAACGCGATCGCCCGCTCCTGGACGAACCGCCTCCTCACCTCGCTCTGCGTGGGCCTCTCGCTCCTCACCCTCGTCCCGCTCTGTTCGATCATCATCCTCGTGCTGAAAAACGGGCTGCCGCTTTTGAACTGGGATTGCCTCACGCAACTCCCGCCCGCCGCCGGCATGGTCGGGGGCGGCTTCGGCAACGCCATCCTCGGCACAGCCACCATGGTTTTCCTGGGCCTCGCCGTCGCCGCACCCGTGGGAATCCTCGCCGCCGTCTTCGTCAATGAATACAGCCCGCACTCGCGCTTCTCGCACACCGTGCGCTTCGTCGCCAAACTCCTCACCGGAATCCCCTCGATCATTTGCGGCGTCTTTGCCTTTGCCGTTGTTGTCCTCCAGACCGGCACCTTCTCGGCCTACGCGGGCGGCGCGGCCCTCGCCGTCCTCATGCTCCCGACCATCCTCCTCACTTCCGAGCAGGCGCTGCGCGATGTTCCCGCGACATACCGCGAGGCCTCGCTCGGCCTTGGCGCCACCCGTTTCCAAACCATTTCCCGCATCGTCCTCCCGAACGCCATGCCCGCCATCATGACCGGCATCATGCTCGCCGTGGCCCGTGCCGCCGGCGAAACCGCGCCCCTCATCTTCACCGCCCTCTTCTCGCAATTCTGGGCGGCCTCGCTCTCCGAGCCAACCGCCTCGCTCTCGGTCCTCATATTCAACTTCTCCACCGTCCCCTTTCCGCACCAAATCCAAATGGCCTGGACCGCCTCGCTCGTCCTCGTGGCATTCGTCACGCTTGCGAACATCCTCGCCCAAACGGCATTCTCGCCGAAACACAAATGACCAAGCCCGCCGACCCCTCGCGCCCCGCCGAAGCCCCGGCCGCACCAGGCCAGCAAGCGCCAGCACGCCCGGACCTCCTCTCGGTCCGCGATTTCGATTTCTTCTACGGGAAAAAACAGGCCCTGCACGCGATCTCGATGGACATCCCGGAGCGCCAGGTCACCGCGCTCATCGGCCCCTCCGGTTGCGGAAAATCCACGCTCCTCCGGAATTTCAACCGCATGAACGAACTCATCGAGGGCGTCCGCCACTCGGGCGACATCCTCCTCCTCGGGCGCAGCATTTTCGACCGCTCGATCGAGGTCATCGCCCTCCGCCGCGCCATCGGCATGGTCTTCCAAAAATCCAACCCCTTCCCGAAATCCATCTACGAGAATGTCGTTTACTCGCTGCGCATCGGCGGTGAACGCCGCAAGGCGGAACTCGACGAGGCCGCCGAACGCAGCCTCCGCGGCGCCGCCCTCTGGGACGAGGTGAAGGACCGCCTGCACGAAAGCGCCCTCGGCCTCTCCGGCGGCCAGATGCAGCGCCTCTGCATCGCCCGCGCCATTGCCAACGGCCCGAAAGTCCTCCTCATGGACGAGCCCTGCTCCGCTCTCGACCCCATCGCCACCGCGAAAGTCGAGGAGCTCATCCGCCAACTCAAACAGGAGTTCACCATCGTCATCGTCACCCACAATATGCAGCAGGCCACCCGCTGCTCGGACCGCACCGCATTCTTCTACCTCGGCAAGCTCATCGAGTATAACGACACCGCCACCATCTTCTCGAACCCCTCGCAAAAACAAACCGAGGACTACATCACCGGCCGCTTCGGCTAAGCAAAACACCCCATTCGCGAATCGATCGCCGCACCGCAAACTACGCCCCCCAACTGAAAACTGAACACTGAAAACTTGAAACTCCCCATGGAGCCCGCTCGCCACATCCTCACCAGCTTCGAATCCGCACTCGAAAATCTCCGCAAGGATGTCCTCATGATGTCCAGCCTCTCCGCCCGCAGCCTCGAAAACGCCCGCAAAGGCCTCTTCGAACGCGATGAGGATTGGTGCAACACCGTCATCGCCGACGACGAGGAAATCGACGCGCTAGAGATCCAAGTCGATAGCGAAGGCGTCGACATCATGCTCCGCTTCCACCCGTTCGCCTCCGACCTCCGCAATGTCATCGCCGCCATGAA
>JBMOIA010000139.1:0-4035 GCA_049317565.1 Terrimicrobiaceae bacterium
GAAAAAGGGGAACGCCCGGTTTTCCCGAATGGCGGTCTCACCTGCGCCCTCACGCGCATTCCGCCACGGGGTCCACACGGACGCTCCAACGGGTGAAATTAAGCAGCCCGCGCTTTTATGCAAGTCGTTTGCATTTTATTCGCGGGGCTGGATTCCGTCCCGGGAAAACCTCCCATTGACACGCCCACAGTGCGGCCCCAGCGTCCGCGCCTTATGCCATTTTCCAAGCTTGGGCTCGCCAAGCCATTTCTTCAGGGCGTCCAGGCCATGGGCTACGGGGACCCGACACCGATCCAACTGCGCGCCATTCCCGCCGCCCTCGAGGGACGCGATGTGGTCGCCTCGGCCCAGACCGGCACCGGCAAGACCGCCGCGTTTGCCATTCCCACCCTTCAAAAGCTCGCTACCCGCGGGAAATGCCGTTGCCTTGTCCTTGAGCCCACGCGCGAGCTCGCCATGCAGGTGGAAACCGCCATGCGCGATTTCGCCCGGTTCACCGATCTGCGCATCGGCTGCATCTTCGGCGGCGTCGGCTACGGCGCGCAGAAGGCGCTCCTGCGTGAGGGCGTCGATGTCCTCGTCGCCACGCCCGGGCGGCTCGAGGACCTGATGCAGCAAGGCTTCGTGAGACTCGACGACATCGACACCCTCGTGCTCGACGAGGTGGACCGCATGCTCGATGTGGGCTTCCTCGCGCCGATGAAGCGCATCATCTCGAAGTGCCCGAAAAACCGGCAGACGCTGTTCTTCTCGGCCACTCTGCCGCCAGAGATCGCCGATCTCGCGGCGTGGGCCTTGCGGGACCCGGTTCGCATTGAGATCGGCGCGGCCCGTTCCGTCGCCCAAATCGTGAAGCACGGCGTTTACACGGTGGATCCCTCGCGCAAATTCGACCTCCTCCTCGCACTACTCACCGCCGTGGATTTCCAGAGTGCGATCGTCTTCACGCGCACGAAGCACGGCGCCGACAAGATCGCGAAAAAACTCCGCGCCAACAACCACTCCGTCGCCGTCCTGCATGCAAACCGCTCGCAGAACCAACGCATCGAGGCGCTCGAGGGCTTCAAGTCCGGCAAATACGAAATCATGGTCGCCACAGACATCGCCGCGCGCGGCATCGATGTCGCCGCCGTGAGCCATGTCGTGAACTTCGATATTCCGCAGCATCCCGAAGACTATGTGCACCGCATCGGCCGCACCGGGCGCGCCAACCAGGCAGGTGATGCCTTCACGCTTGTCACTCCCGAAGACCACAAGAAACTCTTCGCCATCGAGCGATTCATCGGACGCAAAATCGAACGCCTCACGCTCGAAGGATTTCAGGTTCCGCCCAACGGCGAAAAGCCCGCCCCCTCCCCGCGCCGCCCGGAACCCCGCATGGACGGCAGTGCCGGTCGCTCCCGCCGCCGCAATTTTCGCCGCAGAAGATAACAAGCGACAATACCAGCCCGCCAAAGACCCGGGCATGAACGCCTCGCTTCCCGGACCCCGCTCCTCTTGCGCCGGGCAGGCAAATCGGGACTCCAGGAGGATCCGTTCAGTTGCCGACCATCTCGATCGCCTTGCGCGCCGGGGCGCTCGAGACCTTGATGTGACCGTCCAGCGGGGTCGACATCTCGAAAATGAGGAAAACCGAGGCCGCAATGCTCAGCAAGCAGATCAGCAGCACGCAAAAAACCGTGTAGTTGCGGACCGCGAGGGTCGAGTAGATGAGCGTCAACGCCAAGATCCAGAAAACCGGCAAAAACATTTTTAGCGCCCGCGAGAATTTTGCATATTTGCGCGCTGTTTTGAAAACGCCAATAACGAATACCCGTTCCGCCTTTTTGGGGATCGCCGCATCGGTTCTCACCGTTACATGCATCCCCGCCGGTCCGCTCGTGCTCCTCGCCCTCGCTACCGCCGCGCACGCGCAGGTTTACACATCACCGTTCGCCATCTCCGGAATCTCCACGATGCCGACCTGGGGAACCGAACTCTCCACCCGCGAGGGACTCATCAACACCTACTCCACACCCCCGTCGGCCCAGTGGTATTCCTCGAACTACACCGCCGGTTCCTGGGGTCCGCTGATGCCTCAGCTTTTTTCCTCGGCCTCCTCTCCGAACCTCCTTCATGGCGACCGCGGTCAAGGTGTTTTCAACGCCGCGCCCCTCTCCCCCAATCCCGGTCTCGACCCGCTCACCGCCAGCCGCCAGCGCCTCGTTTACACCGCCGCCTCATTCATCGGCACCCACTACCAGCACTTCCACCTCCCCGACTTCAATCCCGCCAATGTCACCCAGCCCGGCGGCTACCCGTGGATCGCAGTGAGCGACAACAACGACCTCCAGACCACCCAGCAACTCGGCACCGGCAACCGCACCACCATCCCGAATCCCTACAAGGCAACCTACTCCTCGCCCCAGCCCGGCATCGATTGCACCGACTTCTCCGCCATGGTTTACAACCTCGCGCTCGGCATCCAAATGCACTCCGGCGTGACGAACCAGGTCTCGTTCCCGAATGTGACCGCCAACACCACCGCCACCGCCCAGGTCCTCGACGATTCCGGGAACACCATGGACCCGAATTTCCTCTACAGCCCGAACTTCGGCACCACCACGCCGAACGCCCCCGGCTCGCTCAACGACATCCTCGGCCAACTCGAACCCGGCGACCTCCTCTACATGCAGGGCGACCTCCAGATCACCCATGTCGTCATGTGGCTCGGCGAATACGGCACCACCGCCAACGGCAGCGCCTCCGCCGTCCCGCTCATCATCAGCAGCCACGACAACACACCCGCCATCTTCGATGTCAACGGCACCGACCAGATCGATCTCACCACCGGCCTGCCTCTCGCGATGCTACCCGACGGCTCGAACGCCACCGACTTCCTCCCGCCGCCCGGCGTGCAAATCCTGCCGTTCACCCCAGACACCTGGTTCTACCAAAATTTCTCGCTCGCCATGCAGGTCGTCCCCGAACCCTCCGCACTGCTCCTCCTACTCGCCGCCGGCCCGATCCTCTTCGCCTTCGCCCGCCGCCGAAAAAAACTGCCGCCACGCTGACCCCGCGCCGCATGGAGCATCGGCTGGATGGCCGTGCCGGCCGCTCACGCCGCCGGTTCGGGGAGATTTTTTACATTCGGCGGAGGACGGTGTCGCGTAGGAAGCGGGTGTCGTCCCGCTCGGGGTAATCGAGCGTGAAGTGGAGGCCGCGGCTTTCCTTGCGTCCGAGCGCGCAGTCCACGACGAGCGAGGCGACGGTGACGAGGTTGCGGAGTTCGAGGAGGTCGGTGGTGACTTTGAAATTCCAGTAGAATTCCTGGACTTCGGCGTGGAGGTTGCGGAGGCGGGTGGCGGCGCGCTGGAGGCGTTTGTCGGTGCGGACGATTCCGACATAGTCCCACATGAGGCGGCGGATTTCCTCCCAGTTGTGCGAGATGACGACAAGCTCGTCGACATCCTGAACGCCGCCGGAGCGCCACTCGGGGAGGTCGATTTCGATTTTGGGCTTGTGGTTGCGCGTGGCTTTTTCGAAGGCGCGGTGGGCGGTGACGACACCTTCGAGAAGGGAATTGCTGGCGAGGCGGTTCGCGCCGTGGAGGCCGTTGCAGGCTACCTCGCCAATGGCGAAGAGGCCGCGCAGCGAGGTCTCGCCATTGATGTCGGCCTTCACGCCCCCGCATTGGTAATGGGCCGCGGGAACGACGGGGATGGGCTGGCTGGTGATGTCGAGGCCGCCGCCGAGGCAGGTTTCGTAAATGGTGGGGAAGCGGGATTTGATGAAGTCGGCGGGCTTGTGAGTGATGTCGAGGTAAACGCACTTTTCGCCGCTGCGTTTCATCTCGGCATCGATCGCGCGGGCGACAATGTCGCGCGGGGCGAGTTCCTTTTGGGGGTTGTGGAACTCCATGAAGCGGCGGCCGCGGGCGTTGATGAGGATGCCGCCTTCGCCGCGCACGGCTTCGGAGATGAGGAAGGATTTGATCGAGGGGTGGTAGAGGCAGGTCGGGTGAAACTGGATGAACTCCATGTTCGCGACGACCGC
>JBMOIA010000140.1:0-4033 GCA_049317565.1 Terrimicrobiaceae bacterium
GCCGCTGGTTTTTGGGGTCCCACTGGCCGAATTCGTCGCGGTGCGAGAAGAAGCGTTCTTTGGCGCGGGCTTTTTCCTCGTCGCGGCGTCCGCCGCCGAGGCAGGCGTCGAATTTGTGCTCTTCGATGGTGTCGAGAAGGGTGACGGTTTGGAGTTTGTTGCGGGAGGCGTAGGGGCCTTTCTCCTCCTTCACGCGGCCCTTGTCGATCGAGTCCTGGACGAGGCCGATGACGAGCCGGGCTCCGAGTTTTTCGGCGAAGGCGTCGCGGTAGTCGAGCGTCTCGCGGAAGTTGTGGCCGGTATCCACATGCAGGAGCGGGAAGGGAATTTTTGCAGGCCAGAAAGCCTTCGCCGCAAGGTGGGCCATGACGATCGAATCCTTGCCGCCGGAAAAAAGAAGCGCGGCGTTTTGGAACTGCGCAGCCGTCTCGCGGAGGATGAAAATGGCCTCCGCCTCCAATTGGTCGAGATGATCGAGTTGGTAATTCGGCATGTGAGATTCCGCGCCCTGCCTGTGCCGCCGCCGGTGGACTCAGCTGGCACGCCCGCCGGCCGCGCGGGCACGGAGATTTTCGAGCAAAAGCGAAGCACATTCCTCCTCCGAAGCCGCCGTGGTGTCAAGCGCGAGGCAGCCATTCACCGGCTCCTCGAATCCGCTGTCGCGCCCGGTGAATTGGGTGATCGTGCCGTCGCGTGCCTTTGCGTAAAGGCCCTTCGGGTCGCGCCGCGCGCAGGTCTCGAAATCCGCCTTCACATACACCTCGAGGAAATCCCCGCCCACAATGCGGCCGGCCAGTTCGCGCAATTCCCGCCGCGGCGTGATCACCGAGACGATCACTATCACGCCGAGACCCGCAAGGAGCTTCGCCGTCTCCGCCACACGCCGCACATTCTCGGCGCGGTCGTCATCCGAGAATCCGAGGTTCGAGTTCAAGCCCGTGCGCAGATTGTCGCCATCGAGGATCGCCGTGAACCGCCCCTCCGCATGCAGCGCCCGCTCCACGCGGTTCGCAATCGTGGATTTTCCGGAACCCGAGAGCCCGTAGAGCCAAACCACCACTCCGCGCTGGCCGAGCAACCGCTCCTTATCCTCGCGCCCGAGAAAACGCCCTGTCTCTGGATGGATGTTCCGTTCCTTGTGATCCTGCATGCGACGCACTCTCGCAATCACGCGCTCCGCTTAAAACTTAATTCTTAAAACTTAAAACTCCCCCTCACATCCGGCTCGCGCCGAGTTCCGCAAGAGCGCTGCGCTCTCCCTGCGTCAGGCGAATGTGGGCGGTGAGCGATTGCCCGCGCAGCTTGTTGCGGGTGTAAACAAGCCCGTTCGAGCGGCTGTCCACATACGGGTTGTCGATCTGCGCCGGATCGCCAACCATCACGAGCTTCGATCCACGCGACATACGCGTGACCACCGTCTTCGCCTCAAGCGGGGTGAGTTGCTGCGCTTCATCGAGCACGAAAAACCGTCTCGGGATCGAGCGGCCGCGGATGTAGCAAAGCGCCTCGATCTCCAGCAGTCCGCGTTCGATGAGCTGCTCGTAAGGCTTGATGGCAGGCTGGGCTTGCGCCGTCTTTGCAGGCTCCCTGCCGAGCGCAGTGCCTTTTTTGTTTTTCCCGCCGCCCGGCGGGTTCAGCGGCAGCAGGACCTCGCAGGCATCATAGATCGATTGCAGCCACGGGTGCATTTTTTCATTCAGCGTCCCGGGCAGGAACCCGAGCGTGTCGCCCATCGCCACCACCGGCCGGCTGACGGTCATGCCATTGAAGTCGCGTTTGCCCGTCAAATAGAGCCCGGCCGCCACGGCCAGCAGGGTCTTGCCGGTGCCAGCCTGCCCGTAGCAGGTGACGAGCGAAATCGCCGGGTCGAGCAGCGCATCGAGGAAGCACTGTTGGCCAGGATTCGCGGGCCTCAACTCGATGCCGCGCGGGATTTGGATTTGCTGCGGAATATTGAGCCGCTTCAAAAGCCCGCCGCCGGCATGCCGCGCGGGTAGCAGCTTGTTCTCCGCCGCGCGCAGCAGGATGTATTCGTTGAGATCCAGCGGGCCGGTCCGCTCCGTCGGAAGCGAAATCGCCCCCGAGCTTCCGAAGCGCTGCAACTCATGCGCCTCGACCTCCGCCTCGCGCAGAACCGAGGCCTCGGCATCCTTCGCACCGACCTTGTCGTTGAGGTAATCCTCGCACGGCAGCCCGATCGCCATCGCGCGGAGCTGCATGTTGAGGTCCTTCGTGACGAGCGCCGTTGGCGCGCCGCCCCGCTCCTGGAGCGCCAGCGCGGCGCCCATGATCCGGTGGTCCATCCGGTCCTGGTCGCGGAAAATCCTGTGGAAGCGGCGCATCGCCGCTGACGGCTTCGGCTTGCCCGGGGAATTGTCCACAAGGATGCGAACCGTCCCCCCGCCGACCGTCGGGGCGCCGCCGGTCACGCCGGCCGGGTCGCCGCGGAAAATCGCGCTGAGGAACCGGTGCGCCTGCCGCGCGTTTGCCCCGCGTTCGCTTTGCTCGTTCTTGAAATTGTCGAGTTCGGTGAGCACCTCGACCGGGATAAAAATATGGTTGTTCTCGAAGCGCCCGAGGCAATGCGGGTCGTGCAGCAGCACATTCGTATCGAGGACGAAATTTTTCGGCTCGCCCGCCGCGCCGGACCCCCGTGTCCTTTCCAGTTCGGGGAAAAACAAACCCTGTTCCTCGTTGGTTTCTAGGGCCGCTGGTCGGTGCATGGCGTGGCTATGATGGGATGGAATTTGAGATGCGGGGGCGAATTTCCATGCGGCAAACGCGCCGCAGGAGGGAACGGGTTGGCTGGAGAAATTTCCTCAACTCGCACGAAACTATGTGGACCGGCATTTGCGGGCGCAAGCACAATTTGTTGCCGTTTTTGTCACATCCCCCCACAAGATATGGGGGTTCGCCTCGCACACTCAATCGGCGCCGAGATGGGCTTGCAGGCGCGACTGCAATTCGCCCCGCGCCCGGAAAAGCAGGCTCTTCACGGAGGAAACGCTCGTCCCCAAAACCTTCGCGATGTCCTCGTAGGGCATCTGCTCGAAGCGGCGCAAAACCACCGCCATCCGCTGCGCCTCGGGCAATGCCGCAATCGCCGCATCCACCGCGCGCTGGAGTTCCCGTAGCTGCAAAGCCTCCGGCGCCGATTCGCCCGGGGCCCCAAGGCGCTCGGCCGCGCTGTCCTCGAGAGGAACGGTTTTGTGCGACGCACGCCGCCGGCATTCGTTGAAAACGAGGTTGCGCGTGATGGTCAAAAGCCAAGTGGTGAATTTCGCGGTCGGCTTGTAACCCCGCGCCGCCTGCCAGGCGCGCACGAACACCTGCTGCGCCAAATCCTCCGCGCCCTCCGCCCCGCCGAGCATACGCGCCGCCGTGCCGATGACCATGGATTGGTGCCGCTCGACGAGGATGCCGAACGCCTGCTCGTCCCCGCGCCCGGCGAGCCGCATCAATTCCGCGTCTTCGGGTTCCCCCATCAAACCGCCGAAGCCACAGTGCTGCAGCGCCGTGCGGAAAACGCCGCGCCGAATTCCCCGTGGAGCCTTTCCTCAAGCCCTTCCGCGGCGTTGTCGAGGATGGCGAAAACCGTGGACCCCGAGCCGGACATCATCGCATGCGCCACGCCATCCTGCCGCAGGAGCCAGTCCCGCAGCGCCTGCAGCACGGCGTATTTGGAAAAAACAGCGGGCTCGAGGTCGTTCACCAGTTCCATGGAACCCCACACTCGCCGCAAAGTTGCGGAATTTCCTGCACCGGCCGCGTGCGCTCCGTAGGCCCAAGCCGTCGAGACGGGGAACGGCGGGAAAACCAACAGCAACTCCATGCGAGGGATTCCCGCCGCGGGTCCGACGATCTCGCCGCGCCCACGACAGACCGCCGGCACGCAGGAAATGAAGAACGGGATGTCCGACCCCAGCGCCGCCGCCATTTGCATCAGGCGGG
Organism: Terrimicrobiaceae bacterium; assembly: GCA_049317565.1. GTDB lineage: Bacteria > Verrucomicrobiota > Verrucomicrobiia > Chthoniobacterales > Terrimicrobiaceae > UBA967. The sequence continues at coordinate 3,952 of JBMOIA010000140.1, forward strand.
CGGGACCGAGGTTGGTCCCGAGGAGTTGGTCAAGCGCCTTCAACACCGCCGCCGCATCGCTGCTCCCACCGCCCAAGCCCGC
>JBMOIA010000141.1:0-4025 GCA_049317565.1 Terrimicrobiaceae bacterium
AGCGCCGCCGACCATCGAATCCCCACTTCAGGAAAACCTCGCGCCACAGCTCGCGTTGAGGTTTTTCTGCATCATGGAAAAAACCGGGAAACAAAATCCGTCCGACGCCAAACCATCCGCGAAACCATCCCCCAAACGCATCGGCCTTCTGCCGGTCGTGGGGCAGTGTTTCTCAATCGGGCCGCTCATTGATGTCGCATTGTTCCTCGGAATTGTTGCGGCAACGGCCGGCGCGGTCGGACCACTCGCCGTGCTCTTGGCGGCACTGGGCATGGTGGCGTTTTCTTTGGTCGTGGCGTTCTACGCCTCCGAGACCGGCGGGGCGGGAGCTGTCGGAGATTACATCGCGCGGGCTTGGGGACCCGTGGCGGGCACCGGTGCGCTCGGAATCTATGTGGTGTCGCTGCTCTTCTCGGGCGCGGCGGGCTTCATGGTGGCGGTGGGCGGACTCGCGGAGCGCTTCGCCTCGCTGTATTTCGGCGTGGAACTGCCCTGGTGGATTTTCGCTCTGGCGGTCGGTGCCGCCGCATGGGTGCTGAACGAGCGCGGGGCGGCAGTGGCCACCCATGCGCAACTCCTCATCATCGCCGTCTCGGTCATTCCCTTTTTGCTGACGGCCGTGGCCGCTGTGATCCACGCGGGACCCGCCAACTCGCTTTCGGTTTTCTGGTGGGGCAATCCCCACGGCGGGGATTTGTTCACCGCGCTACTGTTTTGCATCCTGCTCTTCGGCGGCTTTGAAACGGCCGGCGCCCTCGCGGAGGAAACGGCCAACCCGAAACGCAACATCCCGATCGCTCTGGTCGGCACGGTCTGCGCCGCCGCGCTGCTGCTCGTTTTTTGCTCCTACGCCGGAACCATCCATTATGGACCCGAACATGTGGCGAAGGACTGGGGCGATGCGCTCGATGGCTATGCCACGATGGCCGAAGAACTCGTCGGCAGCTGGGCGGCACTGTGGATCCGCCTCGCGGTGCTGGTGGATTTCACCGCCACATGCATCGGCTTCACCGTTGCAGCCTCGCGCGGCATCTACTCGCTGGCGCGGGCGGGGCAATTGCCCGCAGCCCTCGCCTCGAAAAACCGCCACGGCTCGCCCGGCATGGCTTCACGGGTCGTGTTTTGCTGCGCACTGCTGGCGGTCGCCTGCGGGTCCTTCGTTCCCGCGGATGGGCGTTACAACACCCTCTTCGTCGTGGCCACGGCGCAGGCGCTTTTGTTGGTGCTGGTTTACACCGGCCTCGCGCTTGGGGCACTGCGCCTCATGCTGCGCTCCCCGTCCGACCAACCCGCATGGAGGTGGATCGTTTTTCCAGTGGCGGCGATTGTCCCCGGCCTGGCGCTTTACGGCACCTTCGTCCCCTTCCCCGGCTACCCCGAACGCTACGGCCTCTACGCCGGAATCGCCGCCATCGCGCTGGTTCTCGCATGGCTCGCCGTGCTGAAAGTCAAAGGCAGGCTGTGATGGCGGAGCGGGTGGGCGACCGACGGAGGCGCCGTGGTTTTCCAGGCGTTGCGAGAATCAAACGCCGGATTCGCGGTTCGCGGCAGGGAATTCTTAAAGACTATTGTTATGCATATAAATTTGCTTATAGTTAAAGCGTGGCTTCTTCTACCGACAAAAATCTACTCCAAAGGCTGCAAAACTCGATTCCGAGAGAATCCCCGTTCGATACCCGCGTCCTTAAGGAACTGGGCATCTCTCCGGCATTGGCAAATTACTATGTCCGCAGTGGCTGGATCGCCCGGCTGGGGCGGGGTGCTTTTTCTTTTCCGAATATCTCCCTTGAGAAAAATTTTTCGATCAAACTCCTTTCAAAATCAATAACCGGCCTCCATGTGGGCGGAAAGACAGCCCTTGCCTGGCAGGGATTCCGGCACAACATCCCCGCTCGCGAACGGATTGTCCTTTGGGGAAACAAGCGCGGGCGTTTGCCGGAGTGGTTCGTCAGGAAATTCCTGTCCCGGTATGTCAGCAAGCAACTTTTCGATTCCGGCCTGCCCGGGGATTTCGCGTTGCATCCGCTGTTGGAGCGCCCGGATGGCCCGCTGGTATCCGCCCCGGAACGGGCCTTGCTGGAGTTGCTGGCTGAAATCGGACAAGCCGAAGAGGTCGAGGAATCCCGGAACATTTTTCAAATGCTGGTCGGCCTGCGTGTCGAGGTGCTATCGCCCCTGCTGCAGCACTGCACGAGGGTGAAAGTGACACGCCTCTGCGTCAAATGGGCCGCCGATCTTGGCCTCCCGTGGGCTGATGCCGCCCGAGACGCCGCCCAAGGCAGGCTCGGCAAAGGCCGCTGGAGCGGGAAACTGCAAGATGGAAGCACCTTGAACCTTCCGGCCTGATGGACCGCGCCTACATCGAAACGGCGCGGCTCATGCTGCTTGTCGCCCCGCAGGTTTTCCGGGCACCGGATTTTGCCATGAAGGGGGGAACCGCGCTGAACATCTTTTTGCACGACATGCCCCGCCTTTCCGTGGATATCGATGTGGCCTTCACCAACCACACCGCATCGCGCGGCGAGGCGCTTCAGACAATCCGTAGGGAATTGCAGGCGCTGTGCGAGCGCCTTGAAACCTTGGGGGTGAAAGGCACGCCCGTTGGCACGGAGGACTCGGAAGATGTGAAGATTCTTGTCTCGCGGGGAACCGTGAATGCGAAGATCGAGGTGAACTACAATTTCCGGGGCACCTTGATCCCTCCACGCGCCGTGCGAATCACAGAATCGGCACGCCGCGTTTTTGCGGCTGATTTTTCGATCCCGGCGCTGGCGAAGGAGGAACTCTACGGAGGGAAACTTGTTGCCGCACTCGACCGCCAGCATCCGAGGGATTTCTTCGATGTGCGCGAAATGTTTTTCGGGGGACACTTCGATCCCGGGGTCGTCGATTGTTTCGTCTGCTACCTCGCCGGGCACAACCGCACCGTCCACGATGTTCTCTTCTCAACGGACAAAAACTTTTCCGCCATCTACGAAGAACAGTTCGTGGGAATGACCGCGCGGCCGGTTTCGATCGCCGAACTCGAACAAGCCCGCGCCGACCTTCGCGCCGCACTCGACCGCCACCTGCAGGACCGCCACAAGCAATTCCTGCTGGGCCTTGTGCGCTTGGAGCCGGAGTGGGATCTCATGCCGTTCGCCCACCTGCGCGAGTTGCCCGCCCTGAAGTGGAAACTCCTCAACCTTGAACAACTGAGGCACAGAAACCCGAAAAGGTTCAAACTCCAATCTACGGAGCTCGCCAGGCGATTCGGAGGCTCTTAAAGGAAACCAGAGGCGCAAATCAAGGCCTCCACCTCTTGGCGCAGCAACTCGCGATCCACCATCTTCGCCGACGGCGGCATCATGCACTCCAGCCCCGAACTCTAAAGAATCCCCGGGGCCACCCCGCAACAAACTGTGTGGGCCCCACCCACGAGCCTCGGATTGCAACGCGAGGGAAACTTTGTAGCTTTCACTCTTGCTGCTCCTCGCGCCGCTGATGCGGGCAAAATTTCGACCCAACCATGACGCCTCATTCGCGTGTCTTTCCCGCCCGCTTCCGCGCTCTTCTGACGCTTTTCGTTTCTGCCGCGCTGATAGTGTCCGGCCCGGCCGGGCACGCTTGCACGAGGGTCTTTTGGAACGACAACTCCATCGCCAAGGTCGTTGGCCGAAACGCGGACTGGTTTGAGGCCGGCACAGATCCGAGGGCGGCATCGGATCCCAAGCTGCTGGTCTTGCCGCGCGGCTTGTCCAAGTCCGGCGCGATGAACGGGACAAATGTTGTCGTCCCCCAGAACCCGGCCAAGTGGACCTCTCTCTACGGCAGCGTCGTGGTGGCCAACTACAATGCTTACGTGATGGATGGCATGAACGAGATGGGCCTCGCGGCGCATGCCCTGGCTCTCGGTGTCACCAATTACGGCGACCGCGATGTGTCGCGCGCAGGCATCAACATGAACCTGGTGGTGCAATACCTCCTGGATAACGCCGCCACGGTCGCGCAGGCCCTCGCCCTGCTTCCGCAGATCCAGCCGGTGG
>JBMOIA010000142.1:0-4002 GCA_049317565.1 Terrimicrobiaceae bacterium
GGGCGCTGCAGGTGTGCATCAATTCCCGGGACCGCAGGCGGCTCGGGGGCCCGGCTGCACTTTTGCCGAATCCGCTTCCAATCAAGCGCGCAGCGCCATCCGCAAAGAAATGGCTCGAAGCCCGCGTGCCTCGGGGCGCGCCCTTATGGATCGCGCCGACCCGGTTTTTACGCCGCAAGAACCTTGCGGAGGCAGTGCTCCTTGCGCGCTGGCTCCGGCCGGAGGCGGTTCTGGCGACCACATCTGCGTCGTGCTCCCCGGAGGAGGCGGTTTTTGCAAAGCGAATCCGGCAGGCCGCGCGGGAGGGTCGCTGGAATGTGAAATTCGGGCTGCTGGATGGTTTCGGCAGTCCCGCTGTTGCCTCGATCCTCGGGGCTGCGGAGGCGGTGTTGTTGACTTCGGTGCAGGAGGGATTCGGAATGGCCTTCACCGAATCCGCCGCTGCGGGTGCGCCGCTGATCGGGCGCGCGCTCCCTTCGGTTTTGCCCGACCTTCGCCGCATGGGATTCCGGTTCCCGCATCTCTACCGCGCCATTTTGGTTCCGCCCGAATTGTTCGACTTCTCCGCCGAGAACCGGCGTCGCCGCGCACTGTTCGAAAAAGTCCGCAAGTCGCTTCCCGTGCCGCTGCGCGGGCGTTTGCAGCCGTTCGAACTTCATGCCGGCGAACCGGTGGACTTCGCGCGCCTCACGCATGCGGGGCAGCTCGAGGTTCTGCGTTGCGATCCGGTGGATGCATGGAACGCCTGCAGGGGGCTGAATCCTGCGCTCCGCCGAATCGAGGGCGCCGTGCGCTCGGGGAACCTTCTTGCGGCAGCCCCGCCTCCGGCGGAAAAAAACTCGCAGCGGGAATACGCACGAAAGCTCCTGGAAATTGCCGAAGCTGCCTTTCGAAAATCGCGAAGGCGTTTCGATGCGCAGGCCGCCCAGGAACGGTTGCTCGCGGATGCGCTGGGTCCCGGCTCTGTGTTTCCGATTCTCCTCGAACCCTGATGCGGCGTTTCAATCCTCTCGGAGCGAGATGGGCGGGCAGTAGATCGCAGCCGGTTCGGCTTTCCACCAATCGCCTGTTTTCGAGTGCCCGGCCGGGGTCGTGAATTCATAACTGTCCGAGACGGCGCGCAGGAATCGCGGCGGTTTTTCCGGAAACGGGTTGTGTTCGAGAAGCGCGAGGACGGTGGGTTCGCCTTGCAGGAGGCGGAGGAGGAATGATTGGAACCATGGCGTGGTTTCGATGCGGCCGAGCGCAGCGAACCACATTTGCCAATCCAGCCGCGGCTGGTAGGGCGCGACGATTGGCGGAAGCCGATCCAAGGGTCCGGGTTTGTAGCGGAAGCCGTAGGTTTTCCATTCGAACCCGTCGTTGCTGCCCTGGACGATGATCTCGCGGCGCGTGGTCGTCATCACGGCGAAGAGCCCGTAGCCGTTGACGGTTCGCCAAGGTGCCACGGCCGAGTAGGCGCGCGCCAGCGGTTCCATCCATTGGGGTGAAGTGCGGAAGGCGAGGATGGTCGGCACGAGTCCCAGCACCACCAAGGCGATGCATGTGGGCCGCCGGAGCCAGGCTGGCAAAAACGGGGCGCTGCGGATTTCCATGCGCGGCCAAATCGAGTCATCGAGCAGGAACAGGCACAGGGCGATGGTGAGCAGGTTGAAATACGCGTAGTTGCCCGTGAGGGCGATGCCGAGCTGCAGGGCGATCGTTGCGGCGGCTGCGGCCGTGCGGGGGATGCGCGGCAGAAAAAAGAGGAACGGCACGGCGAGTTCGATCGCGAACATGCCGAGGCAGAGCATCTCAAGAACGCCCGGCGGCAGGTTTTGGGCGAACCATGCGGCGGGGTTCGGCAGCGGTTGCGTAAAAAAATGGAACTCGAGCGCGGTGAGGTCCGCCCAGGTTTTGTCGCCGCTGGCGAGCTTCACCACGCCCGAGCAGAACATCAGCTTGAAGAGGAGGAAGAGGGCGGCGAAGCGGGCGGTTCGGGGCGGGGCGCACGCGGCGAGGTTCGGCCGGACCGCCCACGGCGACAGGAAAATGGCGAGAAACCCGGTTTCCACCAGCAGCGCGTCCCATTGGTAGCTGTAGAAATCCTGGCCGGCCGAAACCAATGACAGGGTGACAATCCACAGGATGGCGAAGCAGAGCGGTTGCAGGATGCCGAGCAGCGCAAGCACCGCGGCTGCGGAGCCGATCCCGCAGAGCCATCCGACTACCGCATCGCCGGGCGCCAGCCAAACGAGGGACGGCAAGACGCGCCAGGCGCCTTCGCCGAGTTGGCTTTGGACCGCGCGGAAAAAATCGCCGGTCGGCAGGATGCCCTTTTCGCCGTTCAACCCGGCGAACTGGTGCTGGTAGGACCACAAGAAAATGAGAAACACCACCGCGAGTGCGCGGAGGAAAAGCATGTTCGACACGGCGAACGAGGGGCGTTCCGCCGATGCGCCCCAGAGGAGTTTTGTCAGCAGTGAGAAGACCGTGCGGTTTTTTGCGACGAAGCCGTAGGCGGCGTTCGAGGTGGCGCGGAACAGCGCGAATTTGCGGAACAGAGACAGCCCGAGCTTTGCCGCCAAGCTGTGCGGCGCGGTGAGTTCCAGAACGGCTTCCGCACCTTGGCAGCGCGTGCCGTTGGTCCGCACGAGTTGGACGGCATTGTCGAAATCCTCTTGGGGAATCCATGGAAAATCCGCCGCCGCCTCGGACGACGGGCGGAAATCCACCGAACCGCCGGTGGATTGCCTCCAGCGTGCGACCCATTTTTTGCAGAACCCGCAGGTTCCATCGTAAATGGCGACCGGCTTGAGGGGTGCTGTTGGGTTGGCGTCGCCCATGAAACGAGCAAACCGCAAGCCGCCCCGGCGTCAAAGCGCAAATCGGCGCGGTGCTTGACGCCCGCAAGCGCCGCCGCGATAAACGCGCCCCCAATGACAGCCACGGAAATCCTCTCCCGCCTCGGTCCGGAGCGTTCCGCCGATGTGGTGGATTGGCTCGCCGAGCACGACAAGGGCTCGCACAAGAGTTGCGCCGCCATGCTCGCGTCCCGCCGCAAGCTCCGGCCGGTCTTTGTCGAGCGCAAGCCCCGCGCCGAACGCAACCTGTGGATGGCGGAAAATCTCGCGCGCGGCTCCAATGCCGACCTCGCCCTCGAAGTGCTGCAGGTGTGGACACTCGGGCGCAACGAGCGCTTGGTTTGCGATTTCCTCGACGCGCTCAAAATCCCGCACAACGGCAAGGGCGTGATCGACGACATCCCCGCCGAGCCACCCGCCGCATCGGTGCACGCCGCCGTCGGCGCCCTGCTTTCCAAACACGAACCGCTCGCGGTTTTCATCTACCTCAATCTTTTCTCGGAATCCTCCGGCGGGTCCTGGGCCGCGCTCCGCGAAGCCCTCGGTGCGGACGGGCAATTGTCCGCCGACAAAATCCTTTCCCGTCCATGAGCCCCTTCGAGCAATCCCTGCGCGGCGCGCTGGAAACCTTCGAGTCCCTCCGCGCACTGGAAACGAAAACCATCCAGGCTGCGGATCTCGTCGCCGCCTGCCTGAAGTCCGGCGGCAAACTCCTCGTTTGCGGAAACGGCGGCAGCGCGGCCGATAGCGGCCACATCGCCACCGAGTTCACCTGCCGTTTCCAGGCGGACCGCCGCCCGTATCCCGCGATCGCGCTCAGCTCCGACGGCGGGTTGCTCACCGCGATCGGGAACGACTATTCATTTCAAGAAATCTTCGCGCGCCAGGTGCAGGCGTTCGGCCGCCCCGGCGATGTGCTCATCGCGCTCTCCACGAGCGGCAAGTCCCGCAATGTTCTTTCCGCCATCGAAGAGGCGAAGCGCGCCGGGATGAAGACGATCGTGTTCCTCGGAAAGGGTGGGGGATTCACCAAAGGCGCCGCCGATATCGAAATCCAGGTCGCCGGCACCGTCACCGCGCGCATCCAGGAAGCCCACAAATTCCTGCTCCATGTGGTTTGCGAACTCGTCGAGCCGCAGCTCGAGGGTCCGCGCAAAGA
>JBMOIA010000143.1:0-4002 GCA_049317565.1 Terrimicrobiaceae bacterium
GCGTGGTTGAAGACGCCGTCGATGATGACGCGGAGGCCGCGGGCGCGGGCTTCCTGGAGGAGCTTGAGGAAGAGTTTGTCGGCGGCGGTCCACTGCCATGTGGCGGGGTCCTCGGTTTCGGCGAGGATGATGGCGCGGTCGCCGGCGGGGTCGGGGCCGAATGTGGGCTCGATGTGGTGGAAGGCGTCGGTGTCGTATTTGTGGTGGGAGCGGGAGGCGAAGACGGGGTTCAGATAAAGGGCGGTGGCGCCGAGGTCGCGGATGTAATCGAGCTTGTCGATGATGCCTTGTAGGTCGCCGCCGTAGCGGCGTTCGGAGACGGTCCAGTAGAAATTCTCGGCGCGTTCCTTTTCCCAATCGGCGCGCGAATACCAGTCGGAGCCCCATGGCATGAGCTTCCAAGAGGGCGGCGCCCAATCACGGGCATCGAGGTGCTCGCGGATGGGGTCGTTCGAGGTGTCGCCGTTGCGGAAGCGCTCGGGGAAGATTTGATACCAGACGGCCTCCTCCTGCCAGAGTTTGGGGTTGGCGGGCGGGGCGGAAGGGGTTGGTGGAGTGGGCGGCTTTTCTTTGCAGGCGGGGAGGAGGAGGGCGAGCGCGGCGAGGATTGCGGGGAGGAGTTTTTGCATCGGTGATTTTTTAAATGCGGAATGCGAAATGCGAAATGCGAAAACGAGGCGGGGGTGACTGCGCGCCGATGTCGGGTGGGGGGTTATTTTTTCGGGAGGGTGACGGAGATTTTGCCGTCCTTGTAGTCCATGGAAATGCGGTCGGCTTGCACGGGGCCCGGGAGGGACATGGCGGTGGTGGAGGTGGAGGATGCGGAGCCGGTCTGGCCGGGGGATTTGGTGGAGGCTTCGCGGCGGGAGGTGATGGTGAGGAAGCGTTCGTCGTCCACATTGACGCCGATGTTTTTCGCCTGCTCCTCGGGGACTGGCGCGGTGAGGATGTAGCGGTCCGGGAGTTCCTGGAGATCGAATGCGGGTCTGGTGGCGGGTGCGGCCGGGGTGGCGAATTGGGAGAGGAGCGAGCCGAAGAGATCCTCGCTCGCGGCGCCGGGGTTATCGGCGAGGCGGTCGAATTGGCGGGAGAGGGCGGCCATTTGGTCCATGACCTGGTCGCGGAGGGGGTCGCTGGAATCCTTGCCGGGGGCGATGGGATCGGGGGAGCCGAGGAATTGGCGGGCGAGGTCGGTGATGCCTGCGAGGTTGGGAGTGGCGGCTGGTGCGGGTGAGCCCGGGGCGCGCTTGGGAACGGTGACAGCGAGTTCGCCTGTGGAGATCGAGGTTTGTGGGGCGGCGTCCTGCGAGGCGAGCGGGAGTTCGATGCGCTGCGTGTGGCGGGCGCCGCCGGGGAGAAGACCGGAGGCCACGACAAGAGTGGTTCCGGTTTTGCGGACATCGAGGGCGGCGGCATCCTGCGCGACGATGCGAACCGTGTAGGAGTTTTCGTTTTCGGAGATGTCGATCGAGCCGGTCCAGAGCTTGTCAGTGGCGTGGACCGTGGCGCCAGCGAGGAGGACCGAGGCGAGGCAGAGGATGGGAAATTTCATTTCGATTCCAAAGGAGACAAGGCGCGCGGCGTGGCGTTCAACCACGATCGCCGGCTGGAGGGGTTTTTTGAACCGGTGGGCGGATGGCGATCAGTGCCCAACCGGCGAGGAGAAGGAGGCCGCCGATGGGAGTGATGGCGCCGAGCCAGCGGATGTTGGTGACGGCGAGCAGATAGAGGGTTCCCGAAAAAATGGTGATGCCAATGAACCAGAGCCGTGTGGCGGCGGCGTGGCGCTCCGCGGCCCACAGCGCGGCGATGGAGTGGGCGAGGTGGTAGAGGACGGCGGTTTGCCAGATGGCGGCGGTGCCGTTCGCTTCGAGGAGCGCTTTGAGGCCGTGGGCGCCGAAGGCGCCGAGTGCCACGGCGAGAAATCCAAAGATGGCGGCAATGCGGAGAGTGGTCATCGGGTGGAAGAAATCATGGAAGTGGTTTCGGTCATGACGAGGAGCTTACAAGATCGCGCAGAGCGAGGGTGGAAAAAACGCGGAAAAGTGGAAAGGGAGGGCGGAGTCGTGGAGAAGTTTTCAGTTTTCAGGATTTTTCGCTGCAGGGTTCTGCGTTTTTGAATTTTCGGAGGTGGGGACGAATGGCGGGGAGAAGGAAGAGGGCGGCGAGAGCGCTGATGGTGGCGGCGAGGGCGCAAACGATGCCGAGACTGGCGAGGCCGGGGGTCTGCGCGGTGGCGAGAGAACCGAAACCGGCGGCGGTGGTGGCGGCGCAGAGGGCGATGGGTTTTCCAGTCAAACGCAGGGCTTGCAAGGTATCGCCGCGGGATTCGCGCAGGGCGAAGAGCATGTGGATGGCGTAGTCGATGCCGGTGGCGATGGAGATGGAGGCGGCGCAGAGGTTGAGAAAATTCCAGTCGATGCCGAGGACGCGCATGAGGCCGCAGGTGGCGAGGAGGCTGGTGGCGACGGTGCCGAGGGCGAGGAGGGTTTCGCTCAGGTTGCGGAAAGAGACGAGGAGCGTGACAGTGAGGAGGGCGAGAAAACAGGCGGCGGCGATGATGGCGTGATGGCGGGAATGGTTGGCGATGGCGGGTCCGAGCGCTTCCCAGGAGGCGGGGTGGATGCCGTGGCTGGAGAGGGTGGCGGCGAGCCGGCGCGCAGCAGCGGGGTCGTTCGAGGGCAGGGTGGCGAAGCCGCAGGCCGCGGGGCGGTCGTTGTTCAGGCTGATGGTGCGGCGGGCTATCCAAGTGAAAGAGTCGGAGGACGGGATGATCGGTGGAGTGGAGGTTTGCCATTCGTTCCACTGCGCAGGGATGGCGGTGGCGAGAAACCGGGCGGGTGTGTCGAAGCCGGTTTCGTCGAGCGCCGCGGCGAGCCGGGCGGTGTCGGGCGGGCGGGCTGCGAGGGTGGCGAGGTTTTGTTTTTGGAAATCGGGATGGGGCCAGAGGGCATCGGGGAGTTCGAACGCGGTGACGGCGCCCGATTTTTTTTCGGCCGAGAGGATGGTGCGGGCTTCGGCGAGTTTTTTTGCAACGGCGGCGGGTGTGGATTCCTCGATGACGAAGGCGAGGGTCGGGCGGTCCGAGCCGAGCATGGATTGGACAAGGTCGAGCGTGGGGTAGGCAACGGTGTCGCGGGGTTGCATGGCGCGGGTGTTGGTTTCCCATGCGGGGAATCCGCGGAGGGCGAGGATCGCAAAGGAGGCCAGGACAAGCGTGGCGGTGGTGATTTGGGCGAGGCGCAAAATGCGGGCACCTCTGCACGGAAAAGAGTGGGGCACAGGCGTCCCGCCTGTGTGTGGCGTATGGCTCGATGGTTTCGAGGGGTTCGTTGTGAAAAAGAACGCCAGTCTCTGCACGGCCGAGACGGCCATGCCCCCTTCTTTTGCGCGGCTATCCTGACAGTATTGGCCGAGGCGGCAGATGGCGGCAGCGTGAAAGCGCAGCATGAGGAAGGCGCCGGCGAGAACGCCGATGGCGACGAGGTTGCCGAGTTGGGCGATGCCGGGGATGCCGGAGAGGTTCAGGGTCAGAAATCCTGCCGCGGTGGTGGCGGCCGCTGCCCAAATGCCGGGTGCGGTGGCGGCGCGGAGTTGGGCGGGATTTTCGCCGAAAGCGAGCCGGCGTTGGGTGATGAGGAAGCCGTAGTCCACTGTGAGGCCGACGAGGATGGCGGCGAAACCCACGCCGATGATCGAGAGCTGCGGGTGGATCCATGCGGTGAGGCCGAGCGCGGCGAGGAATCCGCCGGCGACGCAGAGCAGGAGCGGCGCGAGCGGGCGCAGGCGGCGGTAGGCGAGAAAAAACAGGGCGGCTGCAAAGGCGATCGAACCGATCGAGGAGAGGCGCATGTCGCGGGACATGGCGGTGGCGAGTTCGTGGACGAATGCGGGTTCGCCGGTCCATCCGGTGCGGGCTTGCGGGTGGGATTGGTTCCAGGAGCGGATGGCGGCGATGATGGTGGGGGTCCACTCGGCGAGCGGGGTTTTGTTTTTCGGATT
>JBMOIA010000144.1:0-3991 GCA_049317565.1 Terrimicrobiaceae bacterium
GCGGCCGCTGCACGGCAACCGAGTGCCGTGACTCCAATGAAAAGAAACGGCGGCTTGCGATGCGGGAAGCGAGCAAGGCAAAGGTCGTCCACGGGTTTCGAGGGGCGCTGACGCGCCGATGTGGGTCAGCGGGGGGAGTCGGGGGTGCGGAGGAGTTTGCGGCGTTCGTCGATGAATTGGCTGATCTCGAGGGCGAAGCGGGGGTGTTTTTGGACGAGAGCGTTGAGCGTGGTGGGGTCGATGCGGAGGACGGTGGCGGTGTGGCGGACTTCGGCGGTGGCTTGGCTTTTTTCGCCGGGGAGGAGGACCATTTCGCCGAGGAAGTCGCCTTCGCCGAGGTGGGTGAGGATTTGGCCGGTGGAGTTGGAGAGGGCGACGCGGCCGCCGAGGAGGATGTGGAAGGCGGTGTCGGGGCGGCCGGCTGTGACGATGCGTTCGCCTTCGCCGAAGAGTTCGATGCGGGCGGTGGCGGCGAGGGTTTCGAGGGCGGGGCGGTCGAGGTGGGCGAAGAGGGGTTGGGCCTGGAGGGCGGGGAGGAGTTCGGCGCTGGAGGTGGCGGAGATTTCGGTGGCGGGGAGGACTTCTTCGATGGAGTCGGGGACGGGGTGGACGAGTCCGGCGCGGCGGATGGCGTAGTAGGCGCGGGAGAGGAATTCGCGGCTGATTTCTTCGGTGCGGGGGTAGTCGGTGATGAAGAAGCGGGCTTCGTAGGTGATGGAGCCTTTGTGGTATTCCTTGGGGTCGATGCGGGGGGCGGGTTGGGGAAGGATGCCGTCGATGGAGAGGGCGGCGTCGCGGAGGGCGTGGCGGATGCGGTCGGGGTGGTCTTTGGCGGAGAGGGGAAGGGAGAGGCGCACGGCGTGGAGGGGGTCGCCGAGGACGAAGTTGATGATTTTTTCTTTGCCGAGGTTGCCATTGGGGATGACGACGATGTCGCGGTCGAGGGTGCGGATGCGGACGGCGCGCCAATTGATCTCGACGACTTCGCCTTCGGTGTCGCCGACTTTGATCCAGTCGCCGACTTTGAAGGGGCTTTCGATGATGAGGAGGAAGCCGGAGACGAGGTTGCTGAGGGTATCCTGGAGGGCGAGGGCGATGACGAGGGAGCCGATGCCGAGGGTGCCCATGATTTTGGTGACATCGATTTTCCAGACGGCGGCGAGGAGGTAGGTGAGGGCGGCGAAGACGAGGAGGGCGCGGAGGAATTGGAAGAGGAGGTTCGGCATGGAGACCTGCCAGTTGCGGGCGGGTTTGCCGTGGGAGACGAGGTTGCCGAGGAAGAGGAGGAGGACGAGGGCGACGGCGATCCAGAAGGCGGTCTGGACGAGCCGGAGCGCGGTGGAATCGGGGGTGACATCGAAAAAATGGCGGGCGACAATCCAGGCGGCGAGCGGGGGGAGGGCGAGGGTGCGGGTGGCGCGGAGGACGGTGTGGAGGGGGTGGCCGGCGGCGCGGAGGCGGTGGGCGGCTTCGCCGAGGGCGATGTAAACGAGGGGAAGCCCGAGGATGAAGGCGAGGCCCTGCCAGAGGATGGAGGGGGCGGGGTCCGCCGCGGCGGCGAGGAGGCTCATGAACGGGCGGGGTCGGTTTCGGCGAGGGTCCAGGCGGGTGTGGGGGAGTGGGGTGCGGGCTGGAAGGGGAAGACATCGCGCACGCGGGAGTGGACGGCTTCGCCGACGAGGAGGGAATCGGGCGGGGCGGCTTCGGCGAGGGCCCAGGCGGTTTCGGCGGTGGAGCCCCAGACATCCTGGTGGAATTGGCGTTTTCCGACGACGGCGGCAGTGGCGGCGCCGGATTGGATGCCGATGCGGAGGGTGAGGGGGAGGCCGGATTTGCGGGTGGCCTCGAGGAAGGCGCGGAGGGCCTCGCGGGCGAAATCGACGGCGCGGCGCACATGGGGAATCTGCGGGCGGGAGAGGCCGCAGGCGTAGAGGTAGCGGTCGCCGAAACAATTCACGCGCTCGATCTCGGAGCGGTCGGCCTTTTCCTCGAGGAGGGAGGCCCAGTCGTTGAGGGTATCGATGACGGGTTCGACGCCGCGGGATTCGATGGCGGCTTCGATGCCGCCGAGGCGCATGGCGACGAGGGTGAGCTGCTGGATTTGGTCGATGTTGCGGCCTCCGCCCTGGCGGAAGCGTTCCATGGCGGGGCGGGTGAGCATGGAGAGGAGGAGGGACTCGATCTCGGCGTCTTTGCGTTGGTTTTCCTGGGTGGCGGAGCGGAGGCGGTTCGCCATGTCGTCGAAGGAGCGGGCGAGTTCGCCGAGTTCGTTGGAGGGGATTTCGGAGGGGTCGGCGGCGGGGGCCTCGGGGTTGCGGGCGCGGGCGAGCATGCGGTCGATGGGGGCGAGGAAGCGTTTGGCGGCGAAGCCGGCGTAGGCGGTGGTGGCGCAGACGACGAGCACGCAGGTGATGAGGAGCTGGGTCTCGAGCGAGCGGATGCGGCCGAAGGCTTCGGCGGCGGAAATTTCGGAGATGATGGCCCAGTTCAGGCCGGGAATGGCGAGGGGTTCGTAGGAGCTGAGGACCTTCGTGCCGCCGAGGCCGTCGATGGTCTGGGTGGAGGATTCACCGCGGAGGGCTTCGCGGGCGGCGTCGGTTTCGACGGGTTGGAGCAGGATGGGGGTGCCGATCTGGTCGATGAGGGTGATGGTCTCGGAGCGGACGCGGGATTTTTTGAGGGATTCGAGGTAGGCGGGCTTGTCCTCGAGGAAGCGGCGGGAGGCGGAGCGGAGGCGCTGGTCGGAGCCGACGAGGTAGGTTTCGCCGGTTCGGCCGAGACCGCTGTTTTCCCATTGGCCGCCGCTGGTGAGGACGGTGTTGATGTCCTCGACGGGGAGCTGGGCGACGAGGATGCCGATGCGTTGATTGCCATCGTAGATGGATCCGCCGATGAAGGCGGCAGGGGCATTGTAGGAAGGGCGGTAGAATGCGTAATCCACGATCTGGACGGCGCCGCGGTCGGGGTCGTCGCGGACTTTGCGGAAGACTTCGGCGAGGTTGCTGTTGCGGTAGGGTCCGGTGAGCAGGCTGGTGCCGAAATCGGTCTCTTTGTAAACGGTGTAAACGATGTCTCCGGTCTCGGGGTCGATGAGGAAGAGGTCGTAAAAGCCCATGCGCTGGATGAGGGAGAGGAAGAGGCGCTGGTAGCGGCGGTGGACTTCGTCGTAGGCGCTGGAGTCTCCGACGGACTCGAGTTCGCCCTTTTTGCCGACGGGGTGGGAGTTTTTTGCGATGTAGAGGTGCTGGAGGTGGATGGCCTCGGGGGTATTGGGCCGGTAGGTTTCGTAGGCGGGCTGGCCTTCGATGTTTTTCTCGAGGCGGGGGAGGAATTCCTTTTCGTAATACTCGCGCACGGAGGCGGACTCGTCGTCGCGGACGGGGACATCGTGGAGGGAGTCGAAGGCGGTGTTGAAGTCGCGCATGGCTTCGACGGTCATGTGGTTCTCGCAGAGCGTTTCGACAAACTGGTCGAGTTCGCGGAAGTAGGATTCGACCTGGTAGGCCTTCGAGGTGCGCTCGGTGGTGAGTTGGCTGAAGACGCGCTCGAGAAGGATGTCGCGGGCGCGGAGCCAGCTGAAGAGGCCGACCACGGCGATCGAGCCGAGGCAGGCGACGAGGAGCATGATCTGGAGCCGGGTGCGGATGCTGAGGTCTTTGGATTGGATCATGGCGGCGGGATTTTTCCGGGCTGGGATTAAACGCGGGATGGTGATGGAGGCGAGTGGCTTTGGGAAGAAAAATGGGGGGCGGCGACCGGCCCAGATCAAATAAAAAACCGGCGCGGATCGCTCCGGCGCCGGTTTTTTTGGTGAGATTGCTTTTCTACGCAGCGGCAGGGGCCGCTGGCTTCGCGGCCTTGCGGCGCTTCACGAAAACATACCCGCCGATGCCGGAGAGGAGAAGCAGCGAGGCAGCGACTTGGCCGGGCTCGGGAACGGCGGAGGGAGCCGAAGCCGAAGTCACGCCGATGTTCCACACGGCAAAGAATT
>JBMOIA010000145.1:0-3968 GCA_049317565.1 Terrimicrobiaceae bacterium
ATCGTGCTCGTCACCGGCCCCACCGGCTCGGGCAAGAGCACCACGCTGGCGGCCTTGATCGACTACATCAACTCGAACTTCTCGCGCCATATTGTGACGATCGAGGAGCCGATCGAATTTGTGCACCGGAACAAGAAAAGCATCATCACGCAGCGCGAGGTGCCGGAGCATGCCGCCTCGTTCCCGGCCGGCCTCAAGGCCGCGCTTCGCGAGGATGCCGACATCGTGCTCGTCGGTGAAATGCGCGACCTCGAGACGATTTCGCTCGCGCTCACGGCGGCGGAGACCGGGTTGCTGGTTTTCGGAACGCTCCACACGAACAACGCCCGCAAGACGGTGGACCGCATGATCGATGTGTTCCCCAGCGACCAGCAGGCGCAGGTGCGCACGATGCTCGCCGCCTCGCTGCGGGGCGTCGTTGCCCAGCTCCTGATGAAAAAACACGATGGATCGGGCCGTGTGGCGGTGAATGAAATCCTTGTTGTGAACAGCGCCGTGGCCGCGATCATCCGCGAGGGTGCGACGCAAAAACTCCAGGATGTGATCGTCGCCGGCAAGGGGCAGGGGATGCAGTTCATGGACGATGCGATTTGGGAACAGCTCCTCGGCGGCGTGGTCTCGCCGCACGAGGCCTACATGAAGGCAATCGACAAGGCGCGGTTCCTTCCGTTCCTGCCGCCGGAGGAGGCGGGATTGGCAAACGCCTCCGGCGCGGCGGAAAACCCCGCCGAGGCTGCGAAGTCAGGCAAGGCCGGACCGCGCGGCCGCTGAAGCCGCCAACGCGAGCACATCAGCCGGTGATTTTCCGGCCTCGCGGAGTTCGCGGATCGAGAGTCCCGCAGTCCTCTTGGCGAGTCGGCGGCCATTTTCATCGAGTGCGAGCGGGCAGTGGAACCAAGCCGGCGGCTGCGAGCCAAGCGCGCGATGGACGAGGATTTGCCGGGCGGTCGAGGTGAGAAGGTCCGCGCCGCGCACGACTTCTGTGATTCCCATCGCGGCATCGTCCACCACCACGGCGAGTTCGTAGGCCGGAATCCCGTCGCGGTTCCAAACGACAAAGTCCCCGAAATCCGTGAGGGCTACTTTCGACAATTTGCCAAAAGTCGAATCGTAGAAAGACACCGTCTCCCCGTCTGGCACGCGGAACCGCCAGTTCGCGCCATCCGGGCTTGCGTATTTGTGTGCGGCATTCACATCGCCGCGGAGTTCGACCGGAAAGATCGGCTCCTCTTCATGCGGGGCGAGCGTGGGAATTTCGCGGCGCGAAACGGTTGACGGATAGATCCAGCCGCCGTCGCGGAGTTTTTTCCAGGCCTCCAGATAGAGCCTTCGGCGGGCGCTTTGAAAAACGGGTTCACCGTCCCAGTCGAGGCCGAGCCATTGCAAATCCTCGATGGCGGCCTGCGTGAATTCGGGTTTGCAGCGGTGCGGGTCGAGGTCCTCGATGCGTAGTATAAGTCGTCCGCCCCGTTCGCGCGCACGGCGGTGCGCCGTGGCGAAGGTCGCCGCGTGCCCTATGTGCAGGAATCCAGTGGGTGTCGGCGCGAGGCGCCCGCATTCACTTGCCATCCGAAAGGCGCCGCGCCATAAGCAGCGGCATGAAGCTTCTCGTTGCCATTCTTCTTGGAATCCTCCCGCTTGCCCTCTCTTCCTGCAACCTCAAGGAAAAATACGCGCGCCACAATGCCGGGGCCCAAAAATGGCTCGATGTCCACAAAGGGGCACAGGGCATGGATATCTCCGGCACATGGAATTCCGATGACGATGATTGGGGTGCCGCCCGCTTCGAGCAAAACGGCAATGAGGTCAACGGAGCGATCGGGCACTTTCAGGCAAAGGGCTACACGAAAGGCTCGGAGGTGTTCCTCTCTCTCGCCGACGATGGCTGGGTTTACTACACCGTGCACCTCAAGAAATCCGGCAATCGCCTGCAGGGATTCTACTCGGAATCGATTCCGTTCAGCGACGACGACCGGGGTGCGATCATCCTCGAGCGCGTTTCGCGCGACTGACCAATCCTTCCGTGCGCAGGCACCCGCCGACGAGGCGGTATTCGGGTTCCAAAATTTCCACACCCGTTTCGTTCGACCCAACGCCGCGCCCCGCCACCGCCGGCACACCGCCGCCGAGCAGCACAGGGGCGGTGTAAAAAACAATCCGGTCCACCAAGCCCCGGTCGAACGCCTCGCCGAGCGTGTGTCCGCCTCCTTCGATCAACACATGCGCCACACCGCGTTTGCCGAGGTCCTGCAGAACGGCGGCCAGGGATTTGCCTTTGTAAACCAGCGTGCGATCACGGAATTCGTCCGTGAGCAAATGACAGGCTGGGTCGAGTTTTCCGGTTCGGGACCAAACGGCGCGGAGCGGTTGGTTGGAGGATTTGATTCCGCGGATGGTCAGCTTCGGGTTGTCGGTGCGGACGGTTTCCGCGCCGACCAAAATGGCTCCGCACGACGCGCGCAACTTCATGGCATCGTGCCTCGCGGCTTCGGAGGTGATCCAGCGCCGCCCGGGCGGCGAAGCGATGCGGCCGTCGAGGCTCATGCCCGCCTTGGCCGTCACGAAAGGCCTGCCGGTGGAAATCCATTTGTTCCACTCGCGGTTTAATGCCGCGCACTCATCGGCAAGAACACCGCTTGTGACCTCAATGCCGCCAGTGCGCAGGATTTTCTCGGCGCGACCGGCGTGGCGGGGATTGGGGTCGGTGGTGCCGAACACGACACGGCGGAAACCGGCCTCGATGATCGCCGAAGTGCATGGCGGTGTGCGGCCCTGGGTGGAGCACGGCTCGAGCGTCACATAAAGCGTGGCCCCTCGTGACAGCGCACGACTTTGGAGTTTCGAAATGGCCTCGACCTCGGCGTGCGGCAAGCCCGCGGCGCGGTGCCATCCGCGTGAAAGGATTTTTCCGTTTTTCACCACCACAGCGCCCACGGCGGGATTTGGCAGCGTGCGTCCGAGTCCCTTTCGCGCCTCGCGTAGTGCGGCCTGCATGAAGCGGGCATCGTCCTCGCGGCCGCGGTTCATTTTTTTGCGGGCTTCCCGGCGAGTTGGGCGCATTCCTTTTGGGACAGCGGGCGCCAGGCGCCGGGCGGGAGTTTGTGGTCGGTGAGGCGGCCGATGCGGATGCGCCGCAGCCGCACGACCTCGTAGCCGCGATCGTAAAGCATCAGGCGGATCTGGCGTTTGAGTCCTTGCGCAAGCACCACCCGGAGGTGGACGGGGCCGGTTTGGCGGAGCGATTCGAAGCGCGCCTTGCCGCCTTCGATGTGAAACCCGCGCAGCAGCTTCGGGGTTTGTGCGGGATCGAACGGCTTGTCGAGTTCGACTTCGTATTCCTTTTCGATCCGGTGGCCGGGATGCGTGAGCCGCTGGGCGAGCGCGCCGTCATTCGTGAGGAGCAGCAATCCTTCGCTCTCCTTGTCGAGGCGGCCGACATGGAAAAGGTTCGCGAATTGCGGCGGGAGGAGGTCGTAAATGGTGGGGCGCCCGAGCTCGTCGGAACGGGTGACAACGAGGTTGCGCGGCTTGTTGAGGAGAATCGTGGCGGTTTGCGCCGTGCGAACGGGGCGGCCGTTGACACGCACCTCGTCACCGTCGAGGACTTGCGTGGCGAGATTGTCGATGCGTCTGCCGTTGATGGAAACGGCGCCGGACGCGATGAGGGTGTCGCAGGACCTGCGGGAACCGAGGCCGGCGGACGCCAGGAAGCGGTTCAGCCGCATCGGCGGTCCCGAATTAATCCTCGGGTTTGGTTTTCGGCAGGCCGATGACGCGCTGGCCTTCCTTGAACTGGCCGCGCTTGCGGAGCAGGTCCACGCGCTCGAAGCGCTTCAGGACGCTGCGTTTCGCCTGGATGGCGCCTTTGCCTTTGAGACTGGGATGCTGGCTCATAAAAATCGAAGGGCGTGAAGACTGGGGGCGCGGCGTCCGGAATGCAACCGCTTTCTTGCGGCGGGGGAATTTTT
>JBMOIA010000146.1:0-3933 GCA_049317565.1 Terrimicrobiaceae bacterium
GGTGAAGGGGCCGCGGGCGCAATTGTAGCGCAGGAAGTAAATCCCGAGGAACGGCGCGGCGTGGAAGTCCGGACGCTTTTTCAGGTCGTCGAGCAGCGCCGGGGGCGCGAGGCCTTTGTCCATGAGCAGGTCCGCGAGGCCGCTTGCGTAGAAATTGAAAGCGACATTTGCGTCCGAGATCGGGAGGACATCGATGGTTTCGAGCGCGACATTCGCGCGGTCCCAGTAGTGCGGGTTTTTCCGCAGGCGGATTTTGTCGTTGATGCGCCACTCCTCGAGGACATACGCGCCGTTGCCGATGATGCGGCCGGGCTTGACCCAATTGTCGCCTTCGCGATCGACAAGGTCCACAGGCACCGGGTGCAGGGTGGGGAAGGCGCAGAGTTGGAGAAAATACGGAGTCGGGTTTTCGAGTTCGACCACGAGCGTCCGCTCGTCCGCGGCGCGAACGCCCACTTCAGCGAAATCCGCAAGCCGCCCCTCCGCGAACGCCTGCGCGTTTTTGATGGGGAAGAGTTGGTAGTTGTATTGCGAGCCGGTTTCCGGCGTGAGCGTCCGGCGCCAACTCCTCACGAAATCGTGCGCGGTGAGGGGCGTGCCGTCGCTCCATTGGGCATCGCCGCGGATGCGGAAGGTGTAGGTTTTTCCGTCAGGGGAAACTTCCCAGGACTCTGCTGTGCCGGGGACCGCCCGACCGTTTTCGTCGTAGGCGCAAAGCCCCTCGAAGAGTGCGTTCACGATGCGGCCTTCGGGTTGGCCGGTGATGATGGCCGGATCGAGGGTTTCGGGTTCGGCGCCATTGACGAAAACCAGGTCTGCGCGGTCGTCCTGCCGTCCGCAGGAGGCGGCGGCGAGGGCAAGAATTGCCATGCAAACGAGGCGCGCCGAGCGTAACATCACGCTCCATATGAAAGCGGGAATCCGCGCCACTTCAATGTTCATCGGGCTTCTGCTCTCCGGTTGCGCCTCGCGGGCGCCGCTCGAAACGGTCGGCGCGGTGGACCTGGGGCGCTATGCCGGGCGTTGGTATGAAATCGCGAAATATCCGAATTGGTTCCAGCGGGGCTGCCACTCGGACACAATGGCGGAGTATGCCTTGCGTCCGGACGGCAGCGTCTCGGTGGTGAACCGTTGCCGCACGGCCAACGGCAAGGTTCGGGAGGCTGCGGGGACGGCAACCGTCGTTCCCGGCTCCAACAACTCAAAGCTGCGCGTGCGCTTCGCCGGCAGCCCGTTTGCGGGCGATTACTGGATCATCGGACTCGACGATAAAAACTACTCGTGGTCGCTCGTCGGCCACCCGTCGCGGAAATTTCTCTGGATTCTCGCCCGCGAACCCCGGCTCGACCCCGCTGTTTACAAAGGCATCGTGGACATCGCGGCCGCGAAAGGATTCCCGTCCGGGCGACTCGAACCCAGTCTCCAAACTGGGGTCTCCGCCGCGCCATGAAAAAGGATCTCCGCCGCGCCGCGCGCTACCTGCGCCGGGCTCTTATCCTCAAGTGCCCCGAGTGCGGGACGAAACCGGTTTTTCTTCCGCTCCTGAAAATCCGCTGCGCCCGCGACTACTTCGCGCCGCTCGATGGCTGCCCGCGCTGCGGCTACGCCTACGAGCGCGAGACCGGCTACTTCCTGCTCTCGATCTGGGCGATCAACTACGGCTTCGGCAGCCTCCTTGGCATCGCGATTTATGTCGCACTGGAATTGACCACGCACCTGCCGCTTCCGGTCCTGCTGGCATGGGTTGTTGGACCGGTGGTGGTTTTCAATTTCCTCTTCGTGCGCCACTCGAAGTCTCTCTTCCTCGCGCTCGACCATTTTTTCGACCCGCACCGCAGGGACGACCCCGGCGATGGCGGCAGCGGGACAAAGGAAAAACCCTGCGGACCCGCACCCCGCCAACCGGTCGAGTCCCCCGAGCCGGCCGGCGTTGCTTGAAACAATGCTCCTCCGGTTCGACCTGCACACTCACTCGTTCTTCTCGGCGGACGCCTGCAACAGCCCCGAGGAACTCATCGCCGCTGCGCAGGCGAGGGGACTCTCGGGAATCGCCATCACCGACCACGACTCCACGGAAGCCCATGAATACATGCGTTCGCGCCCGCTGCCGCCGAATTTCCTGCTCGTGCCCGGCGTTGAGGTCGGCACCGCCGAAGGGCACCTGCTCTGCATCGGCGCCACGCTGCCGCGGATGAAAGGGAGGCCCGCGTCCGAGGTTTGCGGGGAAATCCACCGCGCCGGCGGCATCGCGATCCCCGCACATCCGTTCGATGTGTGGCGCGCCGGGATCCGCCCGCCGGTCCTCGATTCGCTGCCCATCGACGCCCTCGAGGTTTTCAACGCCGCCTCGTCCCGCCGCTGCAACGCCCGCGCTTTGGACTACGCCCGGTCCCGCGGGCTTCCTATGACTGCCGCGAGCGATGCGCACCACGACTCGGCGGTTGGGGTTTCGGCAACCGCGTTTGAAATGGACGAATTCTCCGTTCCCGCGCTGCTCGCCGCCATCCGCAAGGGAGGCACACCGGAGGGCAACTATCTTACCTTCCGAGAGGCGGTGAAAAAAAACTTCGCGAACTGGTTCCGGATCTTCAAATCAAGGCCCCGGCCGGTTTTTTCCAGTCCCGCGGCTTGACTTCGCGGCGTGGGGTGCTACTCAGACCCTCCGCGCAAACGAAAAATGCGCCGTAGGTCCTGTGGTCGTGCCCGTCGGGTTCGGCCGGTTGCGCGCAGGGTAACCCGGCGAAAAAGAATACCTCAAAAACATGCCAGTCCGCCTTGGTCGGTTTGAAATGCCGAAATCGCTCGTCAAGGACGAGTCCACATCCACTGACAAATACGCCCTGTTCGTCGCCGAGCCTTTTGAAGCCGGCTACGGCCACACGATCGGAAACTCCCTCCGCCGCGTGCTCCTCAGCTCGCTCGAAGGTGCGGCCATCACCTCGGTGAAAATCGAGGGCGCCCAGCACGAATTCAGCACGCTCCCGGGCGTGGTCGAAGATGTCGTCGACATCATCCTCAATCTCAAAAAAATCAAGTTCAAGGCGCACGACCACGATGTCCGCACGCTGAAAATCTCCGTGAACAAGGAGGGAACCATCACCGCGGGCGACATCCAGGCCTCGAACCAATGCGAGGTTCTCAATCCCGAGCAGGTCATTTGCACCCTCGACAAAAAACAAAAATTCGAAGCCGAGCTCGAGGTCAAGGTCGGCCGTGGGTTTGCCTCCGGCGATGACAACAAGCGCCCCGACCAAGCCATCGGCGTCATCGCGATCGACTCGATCTTTTCGCCCGTCACCCGCGTGAAGTATGCCGTGCAGAACACCCGCGTCGGCCAGCGCACCGACTACGACAAGGTCGTTATTGAAATCTGGACCGACGGCCGCATTTCTCCGGACGACGCCCTGCTCCAGGCTTCGGCCATCCTCCGCCACCACCTCGATGTTTTCGTCGGGTTCAAGGAGGATGTCGTCGAATTCGACGAGACGCCGCAGGAGGTGAGCCAGGAAAACAGCCGGATGAAGAAGCTCCTCAACATGAGCGTTAACGAAATCGAGCTCTCCGTCCGTGCCGCGAACTGCCTCAACAACGCGAACATCACCACCGTCGGCCAACTCGCCATGAAGAGCGAGGCCGAGATGCTCAAATACCGCAACTTCGGCAAGAAGTCGCTGAACGAGATCAAGGACAAGCTCACTCAGCTCGGTCTCGGCCTTGGAATGAAATTCGACGCCGGCCTCGTGGAAATCCCGCTGGAAACCGAAAAATAACCCGCCATGCGCCACCGCAAGAAAAC
This sequence comes from Terrimicrobiaceae bacterium, assembly GCA_049317565.1. Taxonomy (GTDB): domain Bacteria; phylum Verrucomicrobiota; class Verrucomicrobiia; order Chthoniobacterales; family Terrimicrobiaceae; genus UBA967. The sequence continues at coordinate 3,797 of JBMOIA010000146.1, forward strand.
AGTCAAACTCGGCCGCAGTTCCGCGCACCGCGACGCCCTGCTCGCGAACCAGGTCTGCAGCCTCATCGAGCACCAGCGTATTAAAACCACGCTCGCCAAGGCCAAGGCCGTCCGCCCGCTCGCGGAAAAGATGGTCA
>JBMOIA010000147.1:0-3913 GCA_049317565.1 Terrimicrobiaceae bacterium
AGGGTCTCGGCGAGGGTTTCGAAATTTTGCATGTCGGGTCCGAAGACGACGGGTGCGCGTGCGGTGATGGCTTCGGCGGGGTTTTGGCCGCCACGGGCGCAGAGGCTTTTTCCGATGAAGACGGCGGTGGCGAGGAGATACCAACTGGCGAGCTCGCCGGTGGTGTCCACGAGAAGGATGTCCGGGCGCTGCGTTCCATCCGGCCGGCTCCGGCGGGCGACGGTGAAGCCGAGGGAGGCGAGTTCGCGTGCTACGGATTCGCCGCGCTCCTGGTGGCGGGGGACAAGGACGAGGAAGAGATTCGTGTGTTTCTGGCGAAGAGAGCGCAGGGTCTCGGCGAGGATTTTTTCCTCGCCCGGGAATGTGCTGCCGCCCAGCAGGACGGGCGCTTCGGGCGCGATGTCGAGCGAGTCGAGGACGGGGCGGAAATCGCGGACCGGGCGCGGGGCGTTGGCGGCATCGTCGAATTTGATGCTGCCGGTGACGCGGAGTTTTTCGGGTTCGATGCCGAGTGCGAGCCAGCGTGGGCGGTCGGCTTCCTCTTGCAGGCAGAGTGTGTCGAGTTGGTTGAAGATAGGCGCTGTGATGGCACGGGCGAGGCGGAAGCGTTTTTCCGAGCGGTGCGAGAGGCGGGTGTTGGCGAGGATGGCGCGGGCGCCGATGCGGCGGGCTTCGCAAACGATGTTCGGCCAGACTTCGGCTTCGATGAGGATGAGGAGGCGGGGGCGGATGAGGCGGACGGCTCTGCGCGCGATGGGTAGGAAGTCGAGTGGATTGTAGATCGGCTCGAGCCATGCGGTCTTGCGGGTGGCGGCGAGTTTGAACCCGGTGGAGGTGGTGGTGGAGAGGACGAACGAGGCGTCCGGCTCCGCGGCGCGGAATTCGTGGATGAGTTTGAGGGCGATGTTCACCTCGCCGACGCTGACGGCGTGAATCCAGATGCGGCCGGTGTCGGCGATTTTCGCCCGGACGCCCGGCGAGTAGATGGCGAAGCGCTGCCAGAATTTGTGGCGGTATTGGCCACGGCGGACCATGCGGAGGATGAAGGCCGGGAGCATGGCAAGCAGCACCAGGGGGAAGAGCAGGTTGTAGAAAAAGCGGATGGCGCCGATCATTTCTTCGCGAGGAAAACAATTTCGCTACCGCCATAGCGCTTGGAGCGGATGGTTTCGAAAAGTTCGGCCGGGAGTGTGGGGCCGCCGGTTTGTTTTTCGAGAACCAAGAGGCCGTGCGGGCGCAGGGCGGCGCGAAGCTTTTCCGACGAGGCAAGGGCTGCGGCGTGGTCGGTGTCGCCGGGTTTTTTCGAATACGGCGGATCGGCGAAGATGATATCGAATTCGGATTCGCCGGCGTAGAGGTCGAGGAACCGGTAGGCGTCCATCGCCTGCACGCCGCCCTGGCAGGATGCGGCGCGGAGGTTTTCGTTGATGCAGCGGGTGCAGCCGGAATTCGAATCCACAAACACTGCGCGGGCGGCTCCGCGGCTCAGGGCCTCGATGCCCATGGCGCCCGAGCCTGCGAAGAGGTCGAGCACGGAGGCGCCCGGGACGAGGTCGCCGAGGCTGGAGAAAATGGCGGCCTTCACGCGGTCCATGGTTGGTCGGGCGCCGCCGGGGGGTGACTTGAGCGGGCGGCCGCCCGCGGAGCCGGCAATCACGCGCACGGTGTCAGTTCGCCGGGGAGGCGGTCGGGGTTGGAGCCTTCGTTTTTTTATTTTGGGGCATACGGAAGAGATTCTTGAGGAATCCGCCGAGGTCCTGTCCGATTCGCGCGCCGACGACCTTGTCGAGGAGATCGGTGGTGGGCTTGGCGGTGGTGCCGCCGATTTTGAACGGCATGTGGGTGTAGCCCTGGATTTCGGAGGATTTGAAATTCGAACCGACGAGGCCGCGGGTTTCGCGGCGGAGTTTTTCATTCACATGGAAGCGGGCGTCGAGGTCGAGCGTGCCGTCAAAGTCGATGGTTCCCGTGGCGTCCATCATCAGGTTCTCGGTAACGGTGACGAGGCGGTCCAGGACGACTTGGCCGCCTCGGATGGAGAACGCCGCCTCGGCCGTGCCGAGTTCGAGAAGGCGGAGTTCGTCGATGCGCAGGAGTTCGCCGAGTTGGCGGATGAAGTCGACTGGCTCGATGCGCGCTTCGGAGAGGACGGCTTCGCCGCTGCCAGTGAATGTTTCCGGCTGCGCGGGGACGCCCTGCAGCGAGAGGCTGGCGCGGAAAGAACCGTCTGTCGCGCCGGGGTCGAGACCGGAGTCGGAGGCGAATTGGCGCAGGGAGACATCCTGCGCGCTGAGCGAGGCGCGGAAGATGGGGGAGGGGAGGAGTTCGAATGCCCCGGCGATGCGGCCGCCTGCCCAGGTGCCCTCGAAGCCGGGGATTTCCAGGCGGCCATACTTCCAGGTGAAGGTGCCTTTGATTTCAGTGGGCTGGATGGCGCCGTGGATGGCGGCTTTTTGGATGCGGAAAGTTCCAGCGATGCCGCCGTCCGCTGCCGGTGCGGATTCGACATCGATGCCTTCCGCCTTGAGCGAGGGCAGGCCGGCATGCGTGTAGAAAATGGCGGTGCCGTTTCGGATTTGGAGTGCTTCGAGTTGGGTTTCAGGTTCCTGCCGGGCCGGCTCGGCGGGTCCGGTTTCGCCTTTTGTGGCGGCGATTGCCGGTTGATCGGCCGAGGGCGCGGGCGGCGGGAGATTTGCGGGAACGGAGGCCGGGGCGGTGGGGGATTTTTTTTCGATCCATGCACCGTCGGGTTGGCGGGCGAGGACGAGGACGGGGTGGATGATGTCGATGTTTTCAACAACGAGACGGCCGCCGAGGAGGTCGCCGATGCCGATGCGGAGTTTGACCGTGGGGATTTCGAGCATCGGGCGGTTCGAACCCGGCTGCGGCGGGAGTTTGATATTGGAAACAACGAGGCCCGACCACGGAGTGTAGTAGGTGTGGCCGATGGCGGGTTCGCCGCCGGGGAGGGCGAGTGCGATGCGCCGCTGGACATCCGGGGATTGCAGGTAAAGGTTCAGCGCAAGGATGGGAATGGCGGCAAGTGCAATGAGCGCGGCGAGTGCGATGAGAATTGGCTTGGCAACAGGGTGCACGGGATGAAGCTACCGGCCTTCGTTCGAAAGTGAAGTGTGAACAAGGTGCTCATCATCCTGAACCCCGCCGCGCGTGGGGGCCGGTCCGGCAAGTTGGTTGAGAGGATTCGCTCGTTTGCCAACGGAGCGGAGATTCGATTGACCGACGGAACCGGCGATGCCCGGCGGTTCGCCATGGAAGCGGTTCGGGAGGGTTTTGAAACCATCGTGGCAGCGGGCGGGGACGGCACGGTGAATGAGGTTTTGAACGGTGTGGTGGGGGCCGATGTGAGGCTCGGGATTCTTCCAACGGGAACGATGAATGTCTCCGCCGCGGAGTTGGGAATTCCCTCCGGTGATCCGGCGCGGGCGTGGGAGGTGATCGAGAGGGGGTTCTGCCGGGAAATCGATCTGCCATGTGCAAACGGGCAGTTTTTCATTCAGCTTGCAGGTGTGGGTCTCGATGCGGAGGTGGTGCGGCGCACGCCTGTGGAACTCAAAAAGTCACTTGGACCGCTCGGCTATGTGCTCACTCTTGCGAAGGTGCTTGCGGGTCCGCCTCCGAGAATCACCGCCAAGACGCCCGACGGGGGTGTGCGCGAGGGGTGCTTCGTGTTGATCGGAAACGGCCGGATGTATGGCGGTCCATTTCGGCTTTTCAAGGATGCGTGCCTTGATGACGGACGGCTCGATGTGCTGGTTTTCAAGAACCAGAGCCATTGGGATATTGTGAGGTATTTTCAGGCCATCCTCGCCGGGGCGCATTGGAAATTGCCGGATGTCGAGTATTTCCAAACGGAGTCGTTGCTTGTCGAGGGGCCTGCCGGAGTGGCGGTGGA
>JBMOIA010000148.1:0-3905 GCA_049317565.1 Terrimicrobiaceae bacterium
CCACCTTCGGCATCCCCGAGCGCATGCCGATCGACGAATCCCTGCCGCAGCACCCAATCAACCCCTACGGCGAATCGAAGCTGATGTTCGAAAAAATCCTCGGCTGGTATCGCGAGATCCACGGCCTTTCCTTCACCGCGCTGCGCTACTTCAACGCCGCGGGGGCCTCGGCGCGGTTCGGCGAGGACCACCGCATCGAGACGCACCTCATTCCGAACATCCTCAAAGTCGCCCTCGGCCAGCGGGACTCTGTGGAAATCTACGGCACCGACTACCCCACGCCGGACGGCACCTGCATCCGCGACTACATCCACATCCTCGACCTTGCCGAAGCCCACATCCTCGCCGTGCAGTCGGAAAAATCCGGATTTTACAACCTCGGCACCGGCGGCGGCACCTCGGTGCGCGAAGTCATCGACACCTGCTGCAAGGTCACCGGGCGCGACATCAAGGCCGTGGAAAAACCGCGCCGCCCGGGCGACCCGCCGCGCCTCATCGCCGCATCGGAAAAAATCCGCGCCGAACTCGGTTGGCAGCCGAAATTCCAAAACATCCTGCCCATCGTGGAAAGCGCCTGGGCCTGGCACACGAAAAACCCGAACGGCTACGGGGATTGAAAAACTCCCCACCAACATCCGGCGGGGCGATTGACAGAACCGGGGTGTTCCTCGCGGTCCTTATTGCGTCCACCGCCTGGAAAATCTGGGCGGCCTCGTCGCTCCAGCTCATCAACGACGAGTGCTACTACTGGCTTTGGTCGATCCAACCGCAGTTGGGATATTACGACCATCCGCCGTTCGTGGCTTGGGCGATTGCGGCAGGCAACGCGCTGCTCGGCCACGGCGAACTGGCGGTGCGGATGCCGGCGATTGTTTCCGGAATCATCGTCGCCCTCGCGGGCAGATCTCTCGCGGGCTCGCTCTACGGTCCGGCCGCCGCGAACCGCGCCGGGATTTTCCTACTCGTCGCACCGATCTTCGCCGGAAATGCATTCCTGATGACACCCGACACATTTCTCGCACCGGCCTTTTGCCTTGCGATGCTTTTTGCATGGAAGGGACTCGAACCCGGCTCGCCTTTCGCATGGTGGGTGGCGGCCGGAGTGGCGGCCGGCATCGGCGCGCTCTCGAAATACACGATGGTCCTTTTCTTCGCGGGGCTCGGCATCCTCTGGCTCGCGAGTCCCGGAAAACGCGGGCGGATTTTCCTCGGCGCGCTCACAGCCGGGCTCGTCGCGCTCGCGATCTTCAGCCCGGTGATCGTGTGGAATTCGCAAAATGACTGGGCCTCGTTCGGCTTCCAACTCCGCCAAGGCTTTCGCAACCAGCAGGAGTTCCCGATCAATTTCGACAAGCTCGGAAACTACGCGGCCTTTCTCGTGCTCATCACCACACCGGTCCTCGGCATCCTGTGTTTCCGGACCGCGGCCACCCGGTTGAAGGACCCGCGCTTTCTTTTCCCCGCCGTTTTTTTCTGGGTCGTGGTCGCCTTCTTCGGGTTCTCGGCTGCGAAGGCGAAAATCGAGGCCAATTGGCCGATGACCGCCTTCATCGGCGGCCTCATCATGGTCGCCGGGGCATGGGAAACCTTTGCTCCCGCCTGGCGCAAGTGGGCGATCGGCATCCTCGTCGCCGCGGATATCGCCGCGGTTGTCGGCATCTCGATCCTGGCGCAGCCCGCGACCTCCCCGCTCTCCCCGCGCAACTTCCTCCCCGCGCCCACCGAAAAAATCCCCGCAAAGGATCTTGCCGGTTTGATCCAAACCAACCTCACCGACCTCCGCCTCAAGCTCGGCGAGGTCCTCGACCAGCGCGAAATCGCCTCTGCCATTGAAGAACGCTTCCGCTCGTCCGGCGCGGAATTCCTCTGCGCGTCGAATTACCAACTCGCCGCCATCACCGCCTTCTACGCGCCGAAACTCAAAAATCTCGTCTGGCTCCCGCGCGAGGGCCGCACCCGTTTTCGCTGGATCGACGATTCCCGTTGGACCGGTAAAGACGCTCTTCTGGTCGCCAAACACGAGAACCCGCAGGGAGACTTCGCGTTTTTCAAATCCCATTCAGAGCTTCCGCCGATCCAAATCCCCGGAACGCGGCCGGTTTTTTGTTTCCTCGCCCGTTCCTACACGCCCCCCGCCCATGCAGCCCCCTGAGTCCGCAAGACCAACCTTGCCATCCGCGAGTGCCGGTTGCTAAATAGCCAGCCATTGATGAGGAAGTTCCTTCTCGGAATGTGCGTTGCCGCAGCCGTCCATTCCGCCTCCGCGCAATTCGGCAATTTCGGTGACATCCCGGTCGAGATCACGGCCGATGGAAACACCCGCTTCGAAGAAGGCGTCGCCATCGCGGAGGACAACGTCCAAATCCACTACGGCGAATACAGCATTTTTTGCGACTACGCAGAATACAACCCCGAGACACGCGATGTCCTCCTCTCGGGAAACATTCGGGTCTACACCCCCAACCAACTCCTCACCGGACAGCGCGCCCTCTTCAACCTCGAGTCCAAACAAATGCGCGCACTGGAGCTCTCCGGATCGGAATTCCCCATGTTTTTCCGGGCGTTCAATTTCCGTGCCGTGTCCCAGCGCGAATTCCGCATCACGGACGGCACCGTCACCGCACATGACTCCTCGAAGCCCGACTTCCATGTCCGCACGCGGCACATGAGATTTTATCCCGACGACCGGGTCATTTTCACAAACAACACCCTGTATGTCGGGCAGACCCCGATCTTTTGGTTCCCCTACCTGTTCGCGAATCTCGACAACACCGGCTTCCAGTTTCTCCCCGGCTACGACTCGCGTTGGGGCGCCTACCTGCTCCTCGCCTATAGCTTCCCGCTCGTGGACGGAGTCAATGCCACCGCCCGATTCGAGGAGCGGACGGAATTCGGCCCTTCGGTGGGCATCGACTTGGAAATGAAATACGGTCCGAGCGACCGGAATTTCGGAAAGTTCAGCGCGGACTTTGTGTTTGAGGATACCAATGTGACCTCCGTGGAGGCGCCCGGCGAACCGCCCGAGACGCGCACCACGAACCGCTACCGCGTTTCCTTCCAACAGCGCCTGTTCCTCACCGACGACATCTACGGCACGGCCGACATGAATGTCTTGAGCGATGTGGATTTCCTCGAGGACTTCTACCCGGGCGAATACGCGATCAACCCACAGCCCGACAATGTCCTGTTCCTCACCAAATGGGACGAGGTTTACACCATGAACCTCATCGGCCGCTGGCAGGTGAACGACTTCCAGGATGTCACCGAGCGGAAGCCGGAATTCGTCATGGATTTCAAACAACAACCGCTATTCGGCCTGCCGGTCCAATACGACGGCGAAACCGGCGTCGCCTCGCTGGCACGCACCTTCTCGAACGACCCGGCACTCGGTCAGGCGAATTTCCCGGATTACAACGCGACCCGTCTCGACACCTTCCACCAGCTCTCCCTGCCGGTCAGCGCTTTCAATTGGCTTAACATCACGCCCCGCGCGGGCTTCCGGGCCACATGGTATAGCGACAGCGGAACTTTCATCCAACCACCTGGCGGAACGCCGGTCTTCGATCCCGTCTCCGGACAAGTCGTGCCGTTCCAAGGCACCGCCACCGCGGAAAATCCGCTCAACAACCCCAGCGATACGCTCGTGAACAACGGCGCCGTCTTCCGTCCGATTGCCAATTACGGAATCACCGCCTCCACGAAAATCTCGCGCTCGTTCGAACAAGTCCAGAGCCGCTGGCTCGGCCTCGACGGACTTCGCCATGTCATCGAGCCGTATGTTAACTACTCCGGCGTTTACAACATGGGCCCCAGCCCGAATGAAATCTACCAGTTCGACCGCGTCGTTCCCTCGACCCAGCTCCTCCCGCTCGACTTCCCGCAATTCACCGCCATCGATTCGATCG
>JBMOIA010000149.1:0-3904 GCA_049317565.1 Terrimicrobiaceae bacterium
CGCCCCAGAGGAAAACCTGGGTCATGTGCAGGCACATGATGCCCACCATGAAATCCGAACCCCAGTAGTGCAGCGCGCGCAGGAACCAGCCGAGCGTCTGGTGGTAGGTGAGGTATTCCAGCGTGGCGTAGGCCTCGTCGGCGGAGGGCACATAGACGAGCGCGAGCATGGTGCCCGTCACGAGCTGCATCATGAGGCAGAGGAGCGTGGCGCTGCCGAAAACATAGAACCAACTGCCGGCGCTCTGCGGGACATGGTGGCCGACGGTGGATTCCCAGACCTTGCGGATGTGGACGCGGTCGTCGAGCCAGTCGAAGGCGGCAAGGCCGAGGTCCGCGAGTTTTTGGATGCCCGGCTTCATATGTTCGGCTGGGCGAGGGTGGGCAGGGCCCCGGCGAGGATCATGAGTTCGCCGTTCTCGACCTTGTATTGGTAAGTGAAAAGGCCGCGCGGGGGCGGGCCGGCGGCGCGCTCGCCGTCCTCGTAGTAGGCGCCGCCGTGGCACGGGCAGAGGAAAAGCTTCGACTCCTCGAACCAACGGACCGGGCAGCCGAGGTGGGCGCAATTGATCGCGAACACCTGGAACTGGCCGCCCTGGATGTGGCGGACCCAGCAGGGAATGTTCGCGGTCATGCCGTCCCACGAACGGCGGACGGGATTGAGGAATTCGCCGAGGCGGGTGGTGCCTTCGGGGAATTTCGAAACGGGACCGAGCGAGACCCAGCCGAGCTGGTGGGGTTTGAAGACCGAGGAGATGAGGTAGCCGAGGAGGGGGATGCCAACGGCAGCGCCGGCGATGGCGTTGAGGCCGAACCCGAGGGCGAGCATGAACTCACGGCGCGTTTTTTTCTTCGGCGATTCCGCGGCGGCTTCGCCGCCTGCGCAGGCGCAGGGGGCTGACGGATCTTTTTCGGGTTCGCTGTTCATGGTTGGGTCTGGTTGGGCTGGAGCGGCTGGCCGAATTCATTCACGCGCCGCGAGGCGAGCCAGGCGACAACATCGGAAACGGCTTCGGGAGACATGGGCTGGCCGGCGACGCGGCTGGCGAAATCCGGGCAGCCGAGTTCCGGGCGGCCGGTGATCGCGATGGTGCGGAGGTATTGGTCGCTGACGAGATCGAGGTAATAGGGGTTGGTGACCGAGCCGGCTTTCTCGCCGCCGTTGCCGTCGGCGCCGTGGCAGGAGGCGCAATACTGCGCGAAGACGGCCTGGCCGGCGGCGACATCGCCCAGCGGGGCGCTGTAGGGCGGCAGCGGCGCGGCGGGGAGCTTCGAGGGATCCGCCCAGGCCATGATGCCTTGGACGAGGATATCAATCTGCTGGTCGGTCAGCTGCCCGCCGTTTTCGAGGGCGAAGGCGGGCATATTGTAACCCTCGACGCCGTCCGCGATGATGGTGCGGAGTTTTTCCGGCGTGAGGAGCGCGAGGTAGAGCGGGTCTTTGAGCGTGTTCGAACCGGCGATCGAGCGGCCGTCCGCATGGCAGCCGAGGCAATTGGAACTGTAGAGCTCGGTGAACGAGGTGATCTCGGAGGGCGCTTTCCACTTGTCTTCGAGGGAGGGCTTGCCGGGCATCCAGTCGCAGGAGGGAAGTGCGAGCGCGGCGAGGAGGGCGGGAACGGCGCGGAGGGTGGTCATTGTTTTTTCTCCTGGGCTTCGATGCCGAGGCGCGCGGCAAGGGTGAGGGATTGCATGGTTTCGACCTTTTCCTCTTTGAAAATGACATAGCCGCCGACCATGCCGAACGCGATTTGGCAGACGATGAACCACGGCCAATCCACATGCTCGGCGAGGGCGGGGTTGATGAAGCGGATCGTGGCGAAGAGGAATCCGCTCCAGATGAGCGGCGTCATGATGCCGCCCCAGAACCACTCGAACTTCGGCGGGAGCATCGGGAGCAGCGTGATATAAAGGAGGCCGACCATGATGCAGACGGCACCGTGGCTGAAACAGGCGACCACGAATCCGATGAGGTGGAATTGTTTCAGGCTCTCGACCGTGGCTTCGGCGAGGTCCGGCACGGCGGCGGCGGCGAGGAGGTTCACCGGATACCAGATGCTGCCGTATTTGAAAAATCCCCACGCGCAGGCGAGGACCGCCATGACGATGCCGCCGACGATGCCGCCCTTCACGCCCGCCATGAGCGGAGGGACCTCGACCGGGATGCGCATGCGGTGGCCGCGCTGGCCGATTTTGAGGAATTGGATGGAACGCGCGGTGGTGTGCGGTTTCGGTTCCTCGCCGACGGGGACCTGGATGTGCTTCGGGTGCGGGAAGACATCGAGGAACCACCCGCTGAAACCGAACAGGGCGATGAGCACGCCGATAAAAGAAATGAAGAAGCTCGTGACCAATCCGAAAAAGATCAGCGAGAGTCCGAACGCGGCGATGATCGGCCAACCGGTCGGCTCCGGAATTTCGATGGTTTTCGGATTTTCGTTGTCCTGGGTGTTCATTGCGGAATGCGGACGCTGATGATGTAAACGACGGTGAGGACGACGATCCAAATGCAGTCCACGAAGTGCCAGTAGTAGGAGATCGCCTCGACATGGGGCGTGTGATCCTTGTGCAGGCGGCCGCGGAGGTCGGCGACAAGCACGCCCGTGAGCAGGCACAGCCCGACGATGACATGGAAGGCGTGGAGTCCGACGAGCGAGAAGAAGGTCGTGCCGAAAAGGTTCGTGGCGATGGTGAGGTTCTTATCGAAGATCAGGTGGCGCCATTCGTCCGCGGTGAAGTAGATGAAGTAGGCGCCGAGGCCGATGGTGAACGCCCACCACAGGCCGAAGCCGGGTTTGTTGCCCGAGCGAAGGCAACGCTCGGCGAGCCAGATCGTCACGCTGCTGCTGAACAGCGCGATGCTGCCCAGCCACGGAAAATGGAGGACCTCGGAGGGGTATGGGCCGTTGAGGTTTTTCCCCATGTAGAAAAGGTAGGCGACGACGAAGATGGTGAAGAGCGCGGACTCGGCCGCGATCAGGATGAACATGCCCAGCTTGCGCTGGCAGGGCAGCTTCCAGTCGGTGAGGGTTTCGGTTTGCGTGCTCATTCGTGGGCCCAGTCGGGGTCGTCGGGGTGCTTCGCATCCCAAAGCGGGCGGCGGCTTTTCACGGTCGGAGTTTTGGCGAAATTGTAATCCGCCGGCGGCGAGGTGGTCGCCCACTCGAGGGTCCAGGCGTCCCATGGATCGTCGCCCGCCTTGCGGCCGCGCAGCCAGGAGTAGATGAGGTTGTAGACGAAGAACAGGATGCCCGCCGCCTGGAAGAGGACGCCGATCGTCGAGATCAGGTTGAGCTCATCCCAGCCGCGGTCCGCCTGGTAGGTGTAGATGCGGCGGGGCATGCCGAGGAAGCCGAGGAAATGCTGTGGCATGAAAGTGAGGTTGAACCCGATCGCGAAGAGCCAGAAGTGCCACAGACCGAGCTTGTGGTTGGGCATTCTTCCGAATGCTTTCGGGAACCAGTAATAAATCGCGCCGAAGATCGTGAAGAGCAGGCCGCCGATGAGGACATAGTGGAAGTGGGCGACGACGAAATACGAGTCGCTGAGCTGCCAGTCGAACGGCGCGATCGCGAGCATGACGCCCGTAAGGCCGGAGACGAGGAACTGGAAGAGGAACCCGAGACAGAAGAGGAGCGGCAACTCGAAGCGCAACTTCCCGCCGTAGAGCGTCGCGAGCCAGTTGAAAATTTTCAGACCGGTCGGAATGGCAATGAGCAGGGTCGAGGTGACGAAGAAGGCGTTGGCGAGCGACACCATGCCCACGCAGAACATGTGGTGCGCCCAGACACCCAGGCTGAGGAAGGCGATGGCCACGATCGCGGCGACCATCATCGGGTAGCCGAAGATCGGCTTGCGCGAGAAGACCGGGATGATCTCCGAAGTGATCGCGAAGGCCGGCATGA
>JBMOIA010000150.1:0-3903 GCA_049317565.1 Terrimicrobiaceae bacterium
CGGGGTGATCGCCCCATTCCACGGCGGGGCGGGAGCGGTTACTTGCCGACTCCAAATTATGGATACCAACCGCCCGTCCGGAAAAATTGCTATCCTCGGGGATTACCCCCCGAGGCAGTGTGGCATTGCCACTTTCACCCGCGACCTGCGGGAGGCTGTGGCGGCGCTGAGGCCGGATTGGGATTGCCCGGTCATCACCGTCACCGAGCCCGAAGCATCGCACGAATACCCCGCCGAGGTTCGCTTCGAAATCCCCGAGGACGATCGCGGCGCCTACCTTCGCGCGGCTGATTTCCTGAACCTCTCGCACGCCGATGTGCTGTGCGTGCAGCACGAGTTTGGAATTTTCGGCGGCCCAGCGGGTTCGCATGTCACCGAACTCCTCGGCCGCGCGCGGATGCCCACCGTGACAACCTTGCACACGGTGCTGGCCAACCCCGACCCCGCGCAGCGCCTGGCTTTCGGAGGCATCGTTGAAAATTCCAGCAAACTCGTGGTCATGACAGAGCGTGGCGCGGAGATGCTTCGCGACATCCACGGCGTGGCTCCGGAGAAAATCGCCGTCATCCCTCATGGAATCCCGGACACGCCGTTCATGGACCCAAATTTCCACAAGGATCGATTTGGCATTGCCGGCCGTCCCGCACTGCTGACATTCGGCCTTCTCTCGCCGGGCAAGGGCATCGAATACGCGATCCGCGCGATGCCGGAAATCGCCGAGCGACACCCGGACGCTGTTTACATCGTCCTTGGCGCCACGCATCCGAACCTTCTGCGACGCGATGGCGAGCGGCATCGGCGCGAACTCCAGGAGCTCGCGCTTGAATTGGGCGTCGACTCAAATGTGCGCTTTATCAACCGCTATGTGGGCGATGCCGAGTTGCGTGAATTCATCGGCGCGGCGGACATCTACCTCACGCCCTACCTGAACGAGGCACAAATCACCTCCGGCACTCTCTCCTATTGTTTCGGGGCGGGTAAGGCGGTGGTTTCGACGCCGTATTGGCACGCGGAGGAACTGCTCGCGGACGGCCGCGGGCATCTGGTCCCGTTTCGCGATGCGCCAGCGATTGCCGCAGCAGTGAACCTCTTGCTCGACGAGGATTCGCGCCGCCATGCGCTGCGCAAGCAGGCCTACCTCGCCGGGCGTGACATGGTCTGGCCGCGCGTGGCGGAGGCCTACGATGCGGTTTTTGAGGAGGCGCGTGCGGAATTCAAAAAGAATGGCGTCTCCTGTCCACGCCCTGCGGCCCCCGCCCTCGGTGCGGAACTCGAAAAACTGCCGACAGTCCGCCTCGGCCACCTCGATCGGCTTTCGGATTCCACCGGAGTTTTCCAGCACGCGATCTTCACTGTGCCGTGGCTCGAACACGGCTACTGCACCGACGACAACGCCCGTGCGCTCATCCTTACAGTCCTCCTCGAGGAACAGGATGAGCCGCCCGCAGCCAATGCGGCGATCCAGTCCGCCGCTGCGGCGTTCCTGCAAAACGCCTTCGTGCACTCCACCGGCCGCTTCCGGAATTTCCTATCGTTCCAGCGCGCTTGGCTCGAGGACGAGGGGTCCGAAGACAGCCATGGGAGGGCGGTTTGGGCGCTCGGCTCGGTGGTCGGCCACTCGCGCCAGGAGGGGCTGCGCGGATGGGCGGCGGAATTGTTCGGCCGATCGCTCCCGGCGGTGGCGGCATTCACATCGCCGCGCGCCTGGGCGTTTGCATTGCTCGGCTTGAACGACTACTTCCGCTCACTGCACGGCGACCTGTTCGCCGCCCGCATCCGTCGCGAACTTTCAGCAAAACTTTTTGCCCTCTTTGAAAAAAACGCGGCGCCCGGCTGGCCTTGGCCGGAGGACATCGTTGCCTATGACAACCCCCGGCTTTGCCAGGCGCTGATCCTCGCGGGGCGCTGGATCGGCGAGGATGGGATGCGCGATGCGGGCATCGCCTCGCTGCACTGGCTCATGGAAAACCAGACTGGAATCGGCGGGTGCTTCCGCCCGGTCGGATCCGGCGGATTCTGGCGCCGCGGGCATGCCTCCGCGATGTTCGACCAGCAGCCGCTCGAGGCCGCGGCGGCCGTGGAAGCCTGCATCGAGGCATTCCACGCCACGGGCGATGCCTTCTGGAAAAGCGAGGCCTCCCGGGCCTTCGCCTGGTTCACCGGCTCCAACGACCTTGGCCTTCCGATCGCCGACCCAGAGACCGGCGGCTGCCACGATGGACTGCACGATAACCGCGTGAACCGCAACCAGGGAGCGGAATCCACGCTCGCCTGGCTCACCACGCTGGCACGCATGCGGGCGTTCGCCGCCGACGGGGGGATGTAGCCATGGGAACACTCGAATCTGAAATCCGCCGCATCCCTCTCACGCTGGCGCCAGACCCGCGCCGCGTGTTGATGCGTGCATTCGTTCCCTCGCTCATCGTCAAACCGATCCGCTGTGATGAACCAAACCCGCGCATCGTGAGCATTTTTTCCCGGCTCATGCAGATGGACGCCGCGGCGGTAGAGAAAAAGCTCGCCGATGTCTTCGCGGAGTTCCACGGCCGCCACCAGCGCATTCACGACATCTTCGAAGAGCGCTACTCGCAAATCCGCTGCCTGCTTCCCAGCGACATCGAATTGGATGAGCCGCGGCGCCTGCTTCTCGGTGCGTTTTTCACGAACGAGTATTCGTTCGAGTCCAGCGCCCTCTTCAACCCCAGCATCGTCCCCGCACCCGACCAGAGTGGGCTCGCATCCGGCGAACTGCGCTTCATCTTAAGTCTGCGTGCGACAGGCGAGGGGCATGTCTCCTCCATCACCTTCCGTTCCGGCGTTGTCACGGAAGGCGGCGATCTGCAGCTCGACGAGGTCTCGCGCTTTGTGCACCAACCACGCCCGCAGCCCGCCGCCGTTTACGAGAGGCGGCTGTTCTGCCGAAAGCTGGAGGAACTCGGCGTGGACCACAATGACGCCGCGGCCTGCACCCGGATGTTGCCCGACGGGTTCACGCTTGCGGAACTCTCCGAGGCCGTGGAGCGCCTGCGCGCCAGTGCGGAGGAGGCCGGTGTCCGCCGCGCCGGCGAGCGCGCTCTCTTGCTTGCCCAGTCGAACTACACAGTTCGGTTCGCACCCGAACTCGGCATCTCCGAGAAAATCCTATTCCCCTACGCCCCGAGCGAGAGCAACGGCATCGAGGATGCCCGCTTCGTGCGCTTCGCCGAGGAGGACGGCTCGGCGACCTATTACGCCACCTACACCGCCTACGACGGCAGCTTTGTCGTCCCGCAACTCGTCCGCACGCGCGACTTCAACGAATTCTCGATCTCCACGCTCAACGGCCCGGTTATGCGCAACAAGGGGTTCGCGATCTTCCCACGGAAAATCAACGGACGCTACGCCATGCTCGGCCGGCAGGATGGCGAGAACATCCACCTCATGTTTTCCGACCACATGCATTTCTGGTATGGCTCGCAAATCATCCTTCGCCCGGCCCAGCCGTGGCAGTTCGTGCAGATCGGAAATTGCGGGTCCCCCATCGAGACCGAGGCCGGCTGGCTCGTCCTCACCCATGGCGTCGGACCCATCCGCAAATACTGCATCGGCGCCGCGCTGCTCGACCTGAAGGATCCCTCGAAAGTCCTCGGGCGACTGCGCGACCCGCTGCTCCGCCCGCAGGCCGACGAGCGCGAGGGCTATGTGCCGAATGTGCTCTACAGCTGCGGTGGTGTCATACACGGGAAAAACCTCGTCCTCCCCTACGCCATTTCGGACACCTCCACGCGGTTCGCAGTCGTCCCGCTCGCACGGCTGCTCGAGGAAATCCTACGCAACGGCTGAGCTTCAGCGGCGGCGCTTGTTGATCCAAACGACCTTCTCGCTCGAGTCGAGTTCCTCGAAAACTCCGGGACCGTCCGCCTC
>JBMOIA010000151.1:0-3900 GCA_049317565.1 Terrimicrobiaceae bacterium
TCCATCACCCAGCTCGTGATTTTCTCGGCGACATCGGGATTTTGGCCGACGGCCGAGCCCATGCCGCGTTCGCACATGCCGTGCGGGCAGCCGAAATTGAGTTCGAATCCATCGGAGCCGGCGTCCTCGCCGCGCTTGACGAGATCGTGCCATTTCTCGCGCGTGTCGGTCATGAGCGAGGCGATGACGGCGTGGCGGGGCCAGCGTTTTTTGACCTCGGCGATTTCGCGGAAGTTGGTCTCGATCGAGCGGTCGCTGATGAGTTCGATGTTGTTCAGGCCGACGATGCGCATCGAGCCGAGATGCATCGCGGAGTAGCGGGAGGAGACATTGACGATGGGGTCGCCGATGGTTTTCCAGACGAAGCCCCCCCACCCTGCTTCGAACGCGCGGTGAGCCTGGTAGGCGGTGCTGGTGGGCGGTCCGGAAGCGAGCCAGTAGGGGTTCGGTGAATAAATGCCGCCGAGGTCGATGGAGAGGTCTGCCATGGTTTTGGGTGGGGTGGAGATGGGGTCAGCGTTCCTTCACGCGGACAGGCTTGAGAATTCCGGAGCCGACGGGCTCGCCGCCGACGCCGTAGCGCGAGGCTTGGATGTGCGGGGAGACATTTTCGCCAACGAGCATCTTGTGGATGGCGAGCGCGGATTTTTTTCCTTCGCCGACCGCGTTGACGACTTCCTTGCCGCCGTTCGCGCAGTCGCCGCCGGAGAAGACTTTCGCCAGGCTGGTGGCGCCGGTGAGCGGATCGACTTCGACGCGGCCCTTGGCGTCGATCGCGAGGGCGGGGAAGAGTTTTTTGAGGAGGTCGTGCTGTTTGAGTTGGCCGATCGCGAGGAGGATTTGGTCGCACGCGTGGATCCATTCACTGCCGGGAACGGGCGACATTTTTCCGGAGGCGTCGACTGCGGTGCGGCGGAATTTCATGCCGGTGACCTGACCGTCGGAGTCGCGGAGGATTTCGAGGGGTTCGGCGTTGAAGAGGATTTGGCAGGAGTCCTTGCGGGCGAGTTCCTGCTCGAATTGGTAGGCGCTCATCTGGTCGTGGCCGCGGCGGTAGGCCATGGTGGCGGTTTGCGCGCCGAGGCGTTTGGCTTGGTCGACGGCGTCGATGGCGGTGTTGCCGCCGCCGATGACGAGCACATTTTTTCCAACGACGATCTCGGCGAGCGGGAGTTCGTGGATGTCGCGGATGAAGTCGAGGGCTTCGCGAACTCCGGGGCCGTCCTCGCCGGGCACGCCCAGCTTGACTCCGCGGCCGAGGCCGATGCCGACGAAGACGGCGTCGTAATCGGCGAGAAGCGCGGCGGCGGAGATATCCTTGCCGACAGCGACGCCGGTGCGGATTTCGACTCCGAGGGATTTCACCAAGTCCACCTCTTCAAGGCTGACCTGGGGTTTCATTTTATAATAGGCGATGCCGTAGGTGTTGAGTCCGCCGGCGTAGTGGTCCTTCTCGAACACAACGACCTTGTGGCCGAGGCGGGAGAGTTCGGCGGAGCAGCCGAGGCCGGCGGGACCGCCGCCGATGACGGCGATTTTGAAGCCGGTGGAATTTTTCGCGGGTTCGAGCACGCGGAGGCCGCGCTCCATGACAAAGTCGGTGGCGTAGCGTTGGAGGAGTCCGATTTTGACCGGTTCGTAATCATGCCCGACGACGCAGGCGCCTTCGCAGAGAACCTGCGTGGGGCAAACGCGGGCGCAACTCGCGCCGAGGATGTTTGCGGTGAGAATCGTCTTCGCGGCGGCGGCGGCGTGGCCGGTGGAAATTTTCCGAATGAAGGACGGGATGTCGATGCCAGTGGGACAGGCCGCGATGCAGGGGGCATCGTAGCAGAAGAGGCAGCGGAGGGATTCGGTTTTGGCCTCGCGGTCGGAGAGAGGCGCGTTTTTGTCCGCCATGAGCGGAAACTCGGCAGTATCGTTTCGGGAGGTGTTCATATGGGGACTAACATGTTGGAAACCCTATTGCCCTGAACCAACTGAATGAGGCGTAGTTTCCGCGGCACGCCGTGCCAAGGAAAAAATCAGAGCGTCCGCCCCGCCGCCGCCACGAACGGGCGGAGGCCATCGACGAGTTTGCCGAAGGATTCGAAATCGACCTGCTGCTGCCCGTCGCTGAAGGCCTCGGCGGGATTCGGGTGGACTTCGATGAGAAGGGCGTCCGCCCCGAGTGCCACAGCGCCCTTGCACAATTCCGCCACGAGGTCCGCGCGCCCGCAGCCCTGGCTGGGGTCAACCACCACCGGCAAATGCGACTCCCGCTTCGCGATAGCCACGGCAGCGAGATCGAGCGTGTTGCGCGTGTAGGTTTCGAAGGTCCTGATGCCGCGCTCGCAGAGCATCACATTGGGGTTTCCATGGGCGAGAATGTATTCGGCGGCGAGCAACCATTCCTCGATGCGCTCGCTCATCCCGCGCTTGAGCAACACGGGTTTTCCCGACCGTGCACACTCGATGAGGAGTTGGAAATTCTGGGCGTTGCGCGCTCCGATTTGAAGGATGTCCGCAGACTCCGCCACATGCTCCACGTCCCGCTCGCTCAAGACCTCTGTGATGATTTTCAATCCGGTCTCCGCGCGCGCCGCTTCCAAGAGCCTCAAACCCTCGCGCCCCAATCCTTGGAATTCATACGGCGAAGTGCGGGGCTTGTAGGCGCCACCACGCAAAACAGATGCCCCGGCCGCCTTCACACGCCGCGCCGTCGCGAGCAGTTGCTCCTCGCCTTCCACCGAGCAGGGACCAGCCATCAACACCACGCGCCCGCCGCCGATTTCCAAATCCCCCATCCTCACCACAGTGCCCTCCGGATGCGATTCGCGGCTCGCGAGCTTGTAGCGTTTCTGGACCCTCAAAACCCGCTCGACTTGCGGCAACGCGGTCAGCGATTCGAGCGTTTGGTGGGTGGTTTCATCGCCGATCGCCGCCACGATGGTCTGCGTGGCGCCGTGGACCGGAGCGGGCTCGTAGCCGAGCCGGGAAATTTCCGAGATCACTTCGTCGATGGCGACACGGCTCGCGTGGGGACGGATGACGACAATCATGAATTTGCGGTTGCACTCGAAGTGCGTGGGCATAGTGTCCACCTCCCCGCATTATGAAAGAAAAAGAAGTCGATCCCCGTGTGCGCTCACTCACGGGCGATGTGGCGACGGGCAAGGCCGCCCGTTACATCGAGGAGATGGTGGATACCGCTCTCGGGTTCGGCCGCGACAAGGCCTCGATCGCCGAGCTCAAGCTCATGAGCCGCGCCCTTCGCGAAATGCGCACCGCCGCCCGGGTCTTCGCCAAATACAACCGCGTCCGCAAAGTCGCCGTTTTCGGCAGTGCGCGCACGAAGCCCGAGCAGGACGAGTTCAAACTCGCCGAGGCCTTCGGCAAAAAAATCGTCGAGCACGGCTACATGCTCATCACCGGCGGCGGCGACGGCATCATGGGCGCGGCACAAAAAGGCGCCGGCGCGGAAAAAAGCTTCGGCCTCAACATCCGCCTCCCGTTCGAGCAGGCTGCCAACGAAACCATCCACGGCGACCCGAAGCTCATAAACTTCAATTATTTTTTCACCCGCAAACTCAATTTCGCCAAGGAAACCCACGCCTTCGCGCTCTTCCCGGGCGGCTTCGGCACACACGACGAGGGGTTTGAAATCCTCACCCTCATGCAGACCGGAAAAATGCCGATCGTCCCAATCGTGATGGTGGACCGCCAGAACGGCCACTATTGGGAAACCTGGCGGCGCTTCGTGGCAAACGATCTCCTCCACAACGGCCTCGTCTCCGAATCCGATTCGAACCTCTACCACATCACCCACGATGTGGACGACGCCATCGGTCACATCCAGCGCTTCTACCGGAATTTCCATTCCTACCGCTGGGTCCGCGAAAAAATGGTCATCCGCATCCA
>JBMOIA010000152.1:0-3868 GCA_049317565.1 Terrimicrobiaceae bacterium
GCGGTGTCGCGGTAGGCGAGGATGTCGGGGTGGCGGAAGAGGGCGTTGTCGTCGAAGTTGAACTTCGCATCGAGCGCGCGGATGTCGCCGGATTTGGTGATGACAAGCGGGTTGACCTCCACCATCGAGCAATCGCAGGCGATGAAGAGGCGGTAGAGGTTTTCAAAGAGCGCGCAGGCGGGCTTGAGGAGCGTGGCGGGAATGCCGAGGAGCTTCGCGAGTTTGCGCGATTGGTAGGGCTGGAGGCCGAGGAGAGGGTCGATCGCGATGTGGTGGATTTTTTCGGGGGTCTTTTCGGCGACGGCTTCAATATCCATGCCGCCTTCGGTGCTGGCGACCACGACTGGTGCGGAAGTCGCGCGGTCGATGAGCATCGCGATGTAGAGTTCCTTTTCGATCTCGACGGACTCGGCGACGAGGACCTTGCGAACGAGGCGTCCATCCGCGCCGGTCTGGTGGGTGACGAGCGTCTGGCCGAGCATTTTCGAGGCGAGGTCGCGGGCTTCGGCGGGGGTTTTGCAAAGATGAACACCGCCCTTGAACCCATTCTTGAACGAACCCTTGCCGCGGCCGCCGGCGTGGACCTGGGCTTTAACGACGAGATTTTTTCCCGCGAGGGAGTTGGCGATTTTTTCGGCTTCGTCGGGAGTGGAGGCGACGCCGCCGGAGCTGTTGGCGACGCCATATTTATCGAGGAGTTCTTTGGCTTGGTATTCGTGGATATTCATCGGGTGGTGGAAAAGCGGGTAGCTTATATGCAGCGCGGGCTGCTCGCTCAACCACCCATTTGCCGGAACGCGACCGGCGCGGCTCAGAGACGCGGCGGCAGCGGGGCGTTAGCGGGCTGGAAAACGGCATCGACCCGCAGGACGCCGGTAAGAGCGAGAACCTTCGCGATGGCGACGGCGGCAGGACCGGATTCGACATGGGGGCCGAAGCGGATGGTGGCGATGCCCGCCTTGAAGGAAGCTGACGAACCGGGGCCATCGAGCGATTCGGATTGGAGTGCGCTGCGAATACGGCCGAGGATGATGGCCTCCTCGAACAAGGCAGGCCGCTGGGCCGCGCCTGCAGGGCCGCGGGTGATGCGGAGTGTGCCTGGCGCCGGCTCGGCCACGACAAATGAAGTGGAAAGTTTCGCCGCAACCTCACCGATGGTGGAGCCGGCCACGGGCTTCGGCCGACCGGGTGAAGGCGGGCGCGGAGCTTGGGAAATCGGTGTGGAGGCCGACGGCAGGGCGGCTACGATATTGGCCGGCGGGGCGGAGGTCGCCGGAATGGCTGTCGTCTGCGCCGCCGTTTGGACAGCGGAGATTCGGGCGGGCTTTTTGCCCGCGCAAGCGGAGAACAGGAGCAGAACGCAAAGGGACGCAACAACAGGAACACTGCCCTTTGACCGAAACCCCGGCGTGGCGCCGGGGGCGGTGCGGATGGGAGCGCGGTGAACCATGGTGCGTTCGCCGGGGTGCCGGGCGCCGCCAGAATTGAACCGGCGGCGTGTCCGCGCGGATTCCCCGAAAAGCCTCAGCTCTTGTAGCGCAGGCGCTTTTTGTGCCGGTTTTCCTTCATGCGCTTGCGGCGTTTGTGTTTGGCGATTTTGGCTTTTCTCTTCTTTTTTATGGAACCCATGGGTTTTCGGGACTGCTAGGCTAATGGACGACTTTGTTGAGTGGATACTCGATGATCCCTTCGGCTCCGAGGTTTTTGAGGCCGGGAATGATCTCGCGGACGATCTTCTCTTCGATGACCGTTTCGATGGCGACCCATCCGGGTTGTGCCAATGGCGAAACGGTAGGATTCCGCAGTGCGGGCAGAGCCTCAAGCAATTTTTTGAGGTTCGGCTCGGGAAGATTCATTTTGAGGCCGACGAGGTCGCGTGCCGCGAGGGCGCCGCGGAGCAGCAGGGCGATGCGTTCGATTTTTTCCCGCTTCCAGGAATCGGCCCACGCGGAGTGGTTGGCGAAGAGCGCGGGGTAGGACTCCATGAGCGTGTCCACGATCCGGAGCTTGTTCGCGCGGAGCGAGGAGCCGGTCTCGGTGATGTCCACAATCGCATCGACAAGATCGGGGACTTTCACCTCTGTCGCACCCCAGGAGAATTCGACCTCGGCGTTGACGCCGGCCTTTTCGAAAAATTTCCTCGTGATGCCGACCGCCTCTGTGGCGACCCGCTTACCCTCGAGGTCGCGGGTGGTTTTGACGGGCGAATCTTCGGGAACGACGAGCACCCAGCGCGTGGGGTTGGAGCTGGCCTTGCTGTAGGGCAGGCGCACGACCTCGCGGATGTCGGAGGAATTCTCCTGCACCCAATCGTGGCCGGTGATACCGCAATCGAGGTAGCCGTGTTCAATATAGCGGCTGATCTCCTGCGCGCGGAGGAGGCGGATGCGCAGCTCGGGGTCGTCCACGGACGGCCTGTAGGAGCGGCTCGAGCCGGAAATGGCGTAGCCGGCCTTCGCGAAAAGCGCGATGGTCGGCTCCATGAGGCTGCCCGAGGGAAGGCCGATGGTCAGGATGTTCTCTTGCATGTTTCCGAAAAAACCTACGCGGCGGCTGCCTTGACGATTTCAGAGAATCCGAGCGCCTCGAGGCTCGCGCCACCGACGAGTGCGCCGTCGATGTCGGGTTGCCCGAGGAGCGATGCCGCATTGGCGGGCTTCACGCTACCGCCGTATTGAATGCGAACCTTTGCCGCCGTGGCTGCATCGGTCAATTCCGCCAAAACTTCGCGCACATGCGCATGGGCCTCCTGCGCCTGCTCGGGACTCGCATTCCTGCCGGTGCCAATCGCCCAAACGGGTTCGTAGGCGATGACGATGTCCACCATTTGCGCCGCGGAGACACCCGCCAGGCTGCCGCGGAGTTGCGTTTCCAGAATCTCCTTCTCGCGCCCGGCGTCCCTTTCCTCGAGCGTCTCGCCCACGCAAACGATCGCACGCAGACCCGAAGCCAGCGCCGTCTGGACTTTCCTGTTCACCAGCGAATCGCTCTCCCCGAAAATCTGACGGCGTTCGCTGTGCCCCAAAATGACATATTTGACAAACAGCTCCCGCAGCATTGCCGCGCTCACTTCGCCGGTGAACGCCCCATTCCTCTCGAAATACATGTTCTGGGCACCGAGGCGGATTTTTTGCGATCCGCCCAACATCTCGGAAAGCTTCGCGATCGCCGTGAAGGGCGGCGCGATCACGATCTCCACATTGTTCACCGGCTCCACATGGACACGGAAACTCTCGATGTAGCTGACGGTCTCCGCCACGGTCATGTTCATCTTCCAATTAGCTGCGATGATTTTTTTGCGCATAAGTCGGCGCCTTGATACCGACCCCCGCCTCGCCTCGCAACACCATCCTCGCGGCGAATCCGTTTGAGATTTCCCCGCAGAGATCCCAAATTGCCCGCACATGACCTCCGAACCCCGGTCCTGGCAAAATTCCTCCCCCGGCGACCTCTCATTCATTTTTCCGGAAACCCACGCGCATGACCTCTCCGCATGCGTCCGTCGTTCGTCGGAAGCTTTCCCTTCCTGGTCCCGCACTCCCTTGGAAGCCCGCCGCGAAGCCCTCGTGCAATGCCGCGCGAACATCGAAAAATCCGCCCCACAGCTCGCCGAAGTCATCTCCCGCGAAACAGGAAAACCCCTCCGCGAAGCCCGGCTCGAACTCCAAGCCGTCATCGCGAAATTCGACCTCACATTCGCCGACGCCGATGCCCTCATCGCCGAGAAGCCGGTCACTGATGGCCCCCACCCTGCCGCCGTGCGCCACCACCCGCTCGGACCCGCCGCCGTCATCGCACCCTTCAATTTCCCCATCCACCTCGGCCATGGCGCCACCGTTGCCTACCTTCTCGCCGGCAATACCGTCCT
>JBMOIA010000153.1:0-3834 GCA_049317565.1 Terrimicrobiaceae bacterium
GCGCCCTCCTGCCGCCGCGCCGTTTCGACATGCACAAGGGGCAATGCGGGCGGGTTGCCATCGTTGCGGGTTCCCTTGACCACCCTGGCGCGGCGCGCCTTTGTTCGGCGGCTGCCGTCAAGGCCGGTGCAGGCCTCGTCACGCTTTTCGTTCCCGAAGCCTGCGTTCCTATTCTCTCCGCAAGCTGCATCCCCGAAGTGATGGTTTCCGCAATCCAAAGTGCGGCATGCCTCGACGGAAAAAAATTCGATGTGCTCGCGATCGGCCCCGGCCTGGGAATGGGTCGCGACGAAATGGTCCGCGAACTCTTGAGCTCGTTCCCTGGTCTCTGCGTGGCCGATGCCGATGCGCTGAATGCCATCGCCCCCGATCCCTCTATTTTGGAATCCTGCGCCGGACCCCGCCTGCTCACGCCGCATCCGCTCGAAATGGAACGCCTCTTCCCGCGCCAGGGCCGCACCCGCCGCGAATGGCTCGGCGCGTTCACCGCAGCTTATCCGGCCTGCCTCCTTCTCAAGGGGGCGCGCACCCTCATCGGCTGCGGTTCGCAACCCCCCGCCTACAACACAACTGGCCACCCCGGCATGGCCAGCGGCGGGATGGGCGATGTGCTTACTGGTGTTGCCGCCGCCCTTGCCGCGCAGGGTAAATCACTGCCCGATTCCGCAAAACTCTCCGCTTGGGTTTGCGGCCGGGCGGCGGAACTCGCACTGCGCGATGGCGGGTGTTCGCAGGAATCCCTTTCCGCCGGCGATGTCCTCGATTTTCTGGGTGCCGCCTTCGGCGACCTCCGCGCCGGCGTTTACTGAAACAACCGCAAGACGGCCGAGTGGGCCGCATTCGCCTGAGCACCCAGCGCCATGCGGGCATCGGTCAGCACGCTCTCGCGGGTCCGCGCCGCCGTTTTCCCGGCTGCATCCAATCCCTCGAGGTGCCCGTGTTCAAACTCCGACCCGGCCACGCAGGCGGGCGTTGTGAAAAGAATCTGCTCCAACTCGGCCTGCTCCCGGTGGTTCTCCGCGCGGGCGGCGGCGATTTCCTCAAGCAGTGAACCGGCCCCATCGACCAGAAAATACCCCGCACCAAGGCTCGGGCGGTTCAACGCCACGCAATCCGCGCTCTCCGGGCTGTTCATGTAAACCGATCCTTCGTCCCCGATCGCAAAGAGGTGCTGACCATTGAATTTCTCCCCGCCCAGTTTTTTGAATTCCCGGCGAACGCTGTCAGCATCTGCCTCCGACGATTTCAAAACCCCTTCCAACATCTCGAGCGCCGCATCCTGCGTTTGCAAAAATGCGAGCGATTCCGCGAGGCTCGCGTGGAAGTCCTGGGCGCGGCGGATCGCATTCGGCACCCTGGTGCTTTCGCAAAAATCCTCTGCTCCCCCGAATGCCCCCGCGCCGCTGGTGCGGCGAAGGAGGCGGCCTTCATGGCGCCTTTCGCGGGCATTTCTCTCCCCCAAGCTGCGTGACGGGCACGTGCCGGAAGGGTCTTTTGTGATTTCGAGCGACATATCCTTTGTCTGTTGGTGCGGAGTCCGATCCGCGATCGAGTCGCCACATCCTGTGTCGACTACCTTTTACATCGGCAAAACCCCCGACGGATTTAGCCCGAAATCCCTGCCCGCCCGGGGAAAGCTCAGGGCACCGTGCGCAGTTGAATGGATTCGAAATGCTCCTCGCCCTCGACCAGTTCGCGCAGAACGATCAAGCGGTCCCCGGAAGCGGCCAGTCCCTTGGCCAGCAAAAGTTTCTCGGCCTCGGAAAAAGTCTCCTCGGCATCAGTATGGAAATCCAACCTCAGCGCGTGGGTGTTCCAGTTGAGCGCCAACTGCCGCACCACCGCCTCGTGCGGAGCGAAGGCGAAAATCGGCGCGCGCTCGGGCCGCAGATGGCTCGTGGCGTTGGCCATCTCCCCATGACGCGTGAATACCACGAGTTTCGAATTCTCGATGGAATTCGCAAGTGCCACGGCCGACTTGATCGTTTTCTGCCGCTGCGTTTCAAGGATGGCTTCCGAGGCGTAGCCGGCACCGCCGCTCAATGCGATCCGCCTCGCCACGCGGTCGAGCACCTTCACGCAATCGACCGGATATTTCCCCGTAGCCGTCTCGCCGCTCAACATCACCGCGTCAGCCTGCTCGAACACTGCATTCGCCACATCGGTGATCTCCGCGCGCGTGGGCACCGGATTTTCGATCATGCTCTCGAGCATGTGCGTGGCCACGATCACTGGACGTCCGATTTGGATGCAGCGCTTGATGATACGCCGCTGGATGATTGGCAATTCCTCCATCCGGCATTCGATGCCGAGGTCACCGCGTGCGATCATCACGGCATCCGAGGCGAGGATGATGTCCTTGATAAACTTCACCGCGTTTTGGTCCTCGATTTTCGCCACCGTCCGCGCCGAACTGCCGAGCGAATCCAGCACGCGCCGCAGTTCCAAGATATCCGAGGCCTCGCGGCAAAAGCTTAACGCCACAAAATCCACGCCCGTTTCGGCCCCGAGCCGGATGTCCTCGTGGTCCTTTTCCGTCAACGGCGGCAGGTTCACCTTCACGCCCGGCAGGTTGATGTGGCGGCGCGAACCCAGACTGCCTTCGGTCAAAACCTCGCACCGCACCCGCTTCGCATCCTTTTCCAGCACCTTCATGTGGAGCACTCCGTTGTCCACCAGCACGGTGTCGCCCACATGGATGTCGTCGGAGAGTCCGTCGTAGTTCACATCCACGGAAAATTTCTCCGCGCTTTTGGCGCCGCGCACCGTGAATTCGAAAATGTCCCCGGGCTTCAGTTCGATTTTCGACGCCACTTCGCCTGTGCGGATCGCCGGTCCTTGCGTATCGAGGAGGATCGCCGTATTCGACCCCGCCGCCGCCGAAACCGCGCGGATGCGCTTCACCACATCGCGCACCCAATCGTGCCGCGCATGGCTCATATTCAGGCGGAAAATGTCTGCCCCCGCATCCACCAGTGCCCGGATTTTTTCGTTGGAGTCGGAAGCTGGTCCGAGCGTGCAGATGATTTTGGTTTTCCGCATGGGGGGATTTCAAAAGCCGTCCGCCTCCCATGGCAAGCAGCCATTCGCAAATAAACCGCACCCGGATGGAAACTTTGCCCGCCCGCCCGCAGTCGTTAAATTGAATCAATCCATGCCGCCTCAGAAATCCGACTTCCTTGCCGGTCCAGTGGCCCTCGCCATGACCCTCCAGAGCGGGCAAGTTTTCCATTGGAATGAAAATCCCGACCGTTCCTGGACTGGCCTAATCGGCGGCCACCTCTTCACCCTTGCGCAGCAGGGCAGGGGACTCGCGGTTCTGCGTGGCGATCCCGCCATTGCCGCGCACCATTTTGCCCTCGACCACCCGCTCGCAGAAATCGAAGCCGCATTCCCGCCCGAGCCGCTTTCGCAAGCCGCCCTCGCCGCTTGCCGGGGCATGCGCATCCTCCGCCAACCGCGCTGGGAGTGCACAGCCACCTTCATCACGAGTTCGATGAAACAGGTCGCCCACATCCGCGGCATGTCGCTTGCCATCCGCTCGCGTTTTGGCGACCCGGTGGACGGTTCGTCTGTGAACGCCTACCCGGAAATCCCCGCCCTCGCGCGCGCCACCGAGAGCGCCCTGCGCGACTGCGGCCTCGGCTACCGCGCCGCCAACCTCCTCGCCACCGCCCGCCTCCTCGACTCGGGGCAAATCGACCTCGAGGCCCTCGCCCGCCAATCCACGCCCCGCCTGCGCCGCTCGCTCCAAGCGCTGCCGGGCGTGGGTGTGAAAGTCGCTAATTGCATCCTGCTTTTCGCCTACGAGCGCCTCGACGCCGTGCCGATCGA
>JBMOIA010000154.1:0-3834 GCA_049317565.1 Terrimicrobiaceae bacterium
GGGCTCTCCTAAAGCTCAGATGGTGGTTCGACTCCACCTGGGGACGGATCACAACCACTCAAGGGGAAATTTTTTGAAACTCGACATACCTGCGCGGGAATTCGGCGGATACATTTTCGATTGCGACGGGACATTGGCCGACAACATGCCGCTGCACTACCGGGCGTGGTCGCGGGCGATGGAGGATTTCGGCGGCACTTATCCCGAGGAGCTTTTTTACCAGTGGGGCGGGCGGCCGACGGCGCATATTGTTGCGGCGTTGAACGAGCGCTTCGGAACCGCGCTCGATGTGGAAAAAACCGTGCGGCGCAAAGAGGATTATTACCTCCAGATGATTCCGCAGGTGGAGCCTCTCGCGGAAGTGGTGGAAGTGGCTCGCCGCATGCGCGGGCAGGCAAGGCTCGCGGTGGCCTCCGGCGGGCATCGTGAACTTGTGGATGCGACGCTGGAGGTGATGGGAATCCGGGATTGGTTCGATGCGGTGGTTTGCGCCGATGATTATGAGCGGGGCAAACCGCACCCGGATCCATTTTTGATGGCGGCGCGGTTGATTGGTGTGGCGCCAGGGGATTGCGTGGTTTTCGAGGACAGTCCTACGGGGATCGAAGCGGCCAAGGCTGCGGGGATGGCGTGGGTTTTTGTCCCTGGTCCGCAAGAGCGGGTGCGATGAGCCGATTCGCTGTGGCGAGATATCGCCCTTGACCCGCACGGAGCTTCTTGTTTTATCCGCAATGTTATGTCCGAAATTGGTTCCCTCCCTGCCACAGGCTTCATTGCCAATCTTTCTCAACAAGACCGCGACGCATTGTGCTCGCAGGGCAACTTCCAGGATGTCGATCCCGGCACCGAGGTCATCGAGCAGGGGCAATCGCACGGCAAGCTGTTCTTCAATGTCTCCGGTCGCCTGAAAGCCATTTTCCGCGACGGCAACCGCGAGATCGAGCTCGGCCAGATCGACAAGGGCGAGTGGTTCGGCGAGGTGGATATCTTCGATCCCTCCGGAGCGATTTGCTCGGTAGTGGCCACGGAACCCACCTGCTACTGGGTCATCACGCGCGAGCAACTCGAGCGTTTCATCCAAAACCATCTTCTCACCGGAAACATGCTGATGGTGGGTTTCGCCTCGACGCTCGGGCGGCGCATCCGCGATGTGATGCTGAAATACGCGACCAACGCGACTCGTCCGGCCAGTCCGATTGTATTTATCTCCGCAGCGATCGCCGTGTTTTGCATCATCGTGATGTTTTGGATGCTCGGCCGGAGCTGAGAGGGACGGACACTGCTCCCCACTTTTTGGCTTTCCATGGGCTACACCTCCTCACTGCCTGTTTCGCAATTGCCCGCGGAGGCGCGGGGCATCTTCCTTGTTAAAACCTACTCGCACCTTGCGCTGGCGGTGCTGCTTTTCGTGGGCATTGAGGTGTGGTTTTTCCAAAGCGGGATTTCGAACGCGATCCTCGCCGCGTTCGACAGCGTGCATTGGGTCGTGGTCCTCGGCGGGTTCATGCTTCTCTCGTGGCTTGCCACATTCCTTGCGCAGCCATCAGTCCCGCGCGGGGCGCAATACCTCGGCCTTGTCTTTTATGTTTTCCTTCAGGCGGCGATCACAGTGCCGCTGCTGGCGGTCGCCAACCAGTCCGCCCCCGGCCTGATCGCCAGCGCGGCGCAGGCGACACTCGGCGGGTTTTTCCTGATGACCGGGGTGGTGGTTTTCACGCGGCGCGATTTTTCATTTCTCCGCACCTTCCTCATCTGGGGCGGGCTGCTTGGGATCGGCGTGGTGGTTTGCGCAGCCATCTTCAGGTTCGACCCCGGCACATGGTTCTCGGTCGCCATGGTCTTACTTGCAGGCGGGTCGATCCTATACACGACCTCGTCGATTTTGCGCGATTACCCTGAGGACGCCGACCTCGCCGCTGCCATTCAACTCTTCGCCGCAGTGGCGCTGAT
Source organism: Terrimicrobiaceae bacterium (assembly GCA_049317565.1). Lineage (GTDB taxonomy): Bacteria > Verrucomicrobiota > Verrucomicrobiia > Chthoniobacterales > Terrimicrobiaceae > UBA967. Next base: position 1,951 of record JBMOIA010000154.1, read on the forward strand.
GTTCTGGTATGTCCTGCGGCTCTTCATCGGGGCCAGGCGCTAATTTCCGGCACACGATGAAAAAATCCGCGCTGTTTCTGTTAGTCGCGCTGGCGGCCATTTTCCCGATCCCGGTTTCGGCGCTGGAAATCCAAGGTGTTCAGGTTCCGCCGACTGTCCAAGTCGCCGGTCAAACGCTCCAAATCAACGGCGCCGGCCTGCGCACATTCAAACTGGTTTTTGTCCCGATCAAAATCTATGTCGCCGCGTTCCACACGCCTGCCCCGCTCCATTCTGCGACTGCGGTCGAGGCGTCGCCCGGTCCGCTGCAATTCACCTTCACCTTCCTCCGCGATGTGAACCAGGGCGATGTCACCGAAGCTTGGCAAGAGCAGTTCGCCGCGAGCACCGGCTACACATACCCCGGGTTCGAAAAAGACCGCGACGCCTTCATCGCGATGTTCGGACCGCTCGAATCAGGCGGCGCCGAGGTCGTGCAATTCATCGGCACGAACACCATTGTGATCGACCAAGGCAAAACCAAGGGAACCATCGCTGGACGCAATTTCCAGCGCGCCTTCCTCAGCCTTTGGTTCGGAAAAAACCCTGTCTCCGACTCGCTAAAGGCCGCCCTGCTCGGGCAGTAGCACCGGCGCGGGGATTCCGCTTTTTTTTTCGCAAGCCAGCCGTATCGTTCTGCCCGTGGAAACCGCAGCCCCGCAGGAAAAACCCGCCGGCACCGCCTTGTGGCGCATTGCCGTGCTCGCGGTGCTGGCCGCAGCCACCGCCGCAGCGTGCATCTGGGCGACACCCGAGTCCGGAAAATCCGAGCCCGGCATCATCATGTCGCTGCCCGCCACGGTCGGGAATCTGTGGGGAACCGACCAACCCGTTTCCGAATCCGAAAAAGCCATACTTCCCGCCGATACCGGCTTCGCGAAAAAACTCTACTCGGACGGATTAGGCAACGACATCCATTGCCAAATCGTCCTTGCGGGCGCGGAAAAACGCAGCATCCACCGCCCCGAAATCTGCCTCCCCGGCCAAGGTTGGACCGTGAAGTCCGGCGAAGTCGTGCCGGTGAAACTCTCGAACGGGAGCACCCTCCGCGTCATGAAGCTCACCGTAGCCCGGCCCGTCACGCTACAGAACGGCGAGCAGCGCGAACTCACGAACCTATTCTGCTACTGGTTCGTCGGGAAGGACACCACCACGCCGCATCATTTCGCGCGAGTGGTGAAAACGAACCTCGATATGCTCCTGCACAACACGAACCACCGCTGGGCCTATGTCATCGTCAGTTCCCCGGTCCTGCGCGGTTTCGTGCCCGGCGGCAAGGACAGCGCCCAAACTTTTGACGGAATCAAAAAATTCATCGCCGAAGCCGCCCCGCAGATAATGCCCCCGGCGGTCTTCGAAAAAAACTGAACCCTTCCCACGCCATGAAAAACATCCTCGTCACTGGAGCCTCGAGCGGCATCGGGGCCGAGCTCGCCCGCCAACTCTCCGCCCGCGGCGATCAAGTCTTCGCCACCGCCCGCTCGCAGGAAAAACTCGACGCCCTCGGGCTCGGCTCCCAATCGCTCGCCATCGACCTCACCGCCCCCGGCGCTTCGGCGAAGGTTGTCGAAGCGGCCTCGTCCGCCCTCGGCACCATCGACGCCGTCGTCCACTGCGCCGGCATCGGCCTCATCAAGCCCGCCGCCGACACCACCGATGCCGAATTCACCCATGTGATGAACACGAACACTCGCGCCGCATTCCTGCTCGCGCGCGACGCCTGCAAGGCCATGGCCGCCGCGAAAAAAGGCCTCTTCATCACCATCCCCGGCATCCTCGGAAAAGCCCCGATGCGCAACGCCGCCGCCTATGTCGCGAGCAAATACGCCGTCACCGGCCTCGTCA
>JBMOIA010000155.1:0-3809 GCA_049317565.1 Terrimicrobiaceae bacterium
GCCTGCGTGGACCGTCACCCGCCACCCCGCATCGCGCCCGGTTTTAAAATGCTCCATAAAAAGTTCCGCCGGCTTCGCCCCCTCGTCGCCCGCCAAATCCAGCGCCACGATCGATTCCTTGTGGTCGAGCAACGCCCGCAATTCCCGCCGCGCCACCACCGGCCCATAGGTCCGCGTCAGAATCCCGATCAAATTCACCCTCACCCCGAAATCCCGCTGCCCCTCGCGCACGCCCTGCACCACCGCAGCCACCACCGCCGAGGGGTCGAGCCGGTGCGCCTCCGCCATGAAGCACGGGCTGAACCGCAGCTCGATGTAGCGGATCCCCTCGCGCGCCGCATCCTCCACATTCTCATATGCCACCCGCCGGCAGGATTCCTCGTCCGCCAGCACGGCCATCATCCATTGGAATTTTTTCAAAAACTCCACCAGCCCCGCGTGCGGCTCCTGCACGACCACATGCGGGCGCAGCCCCTCCTCCGTCCACGCCGGCAGCGGGATGTTGAATTTCCGACCGAGGTCCAAAATCGTCGCGAGCCTCACGCTCCCGTCCAAATGCCGGTGCAGGTCGATCAGTGGCGGTCTTCCATCCATGCGCCCCATCGTGCACAAATCCGAGCGCGCCCGCAATTCCACGGACTCCAAACTTGTCCCCGCCCGCCCGCTCCGCTAAACCCGCTCCATGTCTATGAAACCCCTCACCGGGCACGACAACCCGGGCGACCCCTGCACGATCGTCATCTTCGGCGCTTCGGGCGACCTCACGAAGCGCAAGCTCCTGCCGGCCCTCTACAATCTCAAAGCCCTCAAACTCCTCCCGGAAAACTTCGCCGTCATCGGCGTGGCCGTTACCGAGAGCAACGACGAACTCTTCCGCGCGCAGGCGACGAAGGACATCAAGGAATTCGCCACCCGGCCCGTGGACCAGGCCGAATGGGACGACTTCGCGAAGCGCACCTATTACATCTCCGGCGACTTCAACAGCCCCGACACCTTCCGCCACCTCGGCGCGAAAATCGATGATGCCCGCAAGACCTGGAACCTCCCGGGCAATGTTCTCTTCTACCTCGCGGTCGCACCCACCTTTTTCGGCAAGGTCGTCAGCCAGCTCGGCGCCGCCGGCCTCACCGCCGAGGCCCCGGGCGCCTGGCGCCGCATCATCATCGAGAAACCCTTCGGCCACGACCTCGACTCCGCCCGCGCCCTCAATGCCGAACTCTCCTCACATGTCGCGGAAAACCAAATCTACCGCATCGACCACTACCTCGGAAAAGAAACCGTGCAGAACATCATGGTCTTCCGTTTCGGGAACAGTGTCTTCGAGCCGATCTGGAACCGCCGCTACATCGATTATGTCCAGATCACCGTCGCCGAGCAGCTCGGCGTGGAACTCCGCGGCGGCTACTACGACCACTCGGGCGTCACCCGCGACATGGTCCAGAACCACATCCTCTCGGTCCTCTCGCTCGTCGCCATGGAGCCCCCGGCTTCGATTTCCGGCGACAGCGTGCGCGACGAAAAGGTGAAGGTCCTCCAGGCCATCCGCCCGATGGAACCCGAGGAGGTCCTCGCCAACACCGTCCGCGGCCAATACGGCGCCGGCGTGATCGACGGAAAAAATGTCCCCGCCTACCGCACCGAGCCGGATGTCAACCCGCAGTCGAACACCGAAACCTTCGTGGCCATGCGCCTCGCGGTGGAAAACTGGCGCTGGGCCGATGTGCCGTTCTTCATCCGCAGCGGCAAGCGCCTCGCGCAGCACACCACCCAGATCGTCATCGGCTTCAAGCGCACCCCGCTCCTCCTCTTCGGGAAGAAAGTGGACGAATCCATCACGCCGAACCGCCTCGTCATCCATGTGCAGCCCGACGAGGGCATCACCATGGACATCCACGCGAAACGCCCCGGCCCGGGCATCCCGATCGCCAATGTCCCGCTCGATTTCAGCTACCGCGAATTCGGCGAAACCACCGCCGCCACAGGCTACGAGACGCTCCTCTACGATTGCATGATCGGCGACACGACGCTCTTCCACCGCTACGACAGCGTGGACGCCTCCTGGCGGATCGTGAACCCCGTGCTCGATGTGTGGCAGGCGCTCCACGCGCGCGATTTCCCGAACTACGCCGCCGGCACCTGGGGCCCCGAGGCCTCCGACCGCCTCATCGAAAAATCCGGCCACCAGTGGCACTACTACCACCTCGACCGCTGACACCCGGTGCGCGAAAAAAATCAGACTTTCCTGTCCTGGGTAAGGGGGCATGGCCGTCCCGGCCGTGAAGGCTCTGGACTCCTTGTCAAAATTCCGTCCCTCATGGACCAAAAAATCACCGGCCCGGACCGGCGGGAAGCGAGGGAGTGTTGGAAAAACTCCGCGCTTGGCGAGGAGGGCTCTGCTTGTCAGAGCCGGAGCCACCGTGATTGCGGGAGCCGCTCCGGTCCTGACAAGCAGGACCCTCCTAGGCTTTTCGCCCATGGCAGCGGTATCAGTTTGAACACCCGATCTGTGAGGATCGCCGCGCTGGAGAAGGGGGCATGGCCGTCCCGGCCGTTCAGAAACTGGCGTTCTTTCCCACGAGCAACGCATCGGAACCACGGAGCCATCAGCCGCACACAGGCGGGGCGCCTGGGCTCCCCTTTCAAAAATTCTACAAACGCGCTGAATTTGTCCTGACACCCCACTCTCTTATGCCCGCCCGACCGCACCTCATCCTCGCCGGCGACATCGGCGGCACGAAGTCGAACATCGCCCTCTTCCATGTCATCGGGGGCAAACTTTCGCTCGAACGCGAGCAGCGCTACCCGAGCGCCGGCTACCCCGGCCTCAATGCCATCCTCCGCGAATTCCTCGCCGGCGAGGAACAACCCATCCTCGCCGCCGGCTTCGGCATCCCCGGCGTCGTTTCGAACGGCCGAGCGAAACCCACCAACCTGACCTGGGGCGTCGATGCCGCCGAAATCTCCGCGGAATTTTCGATCCCGTTCGTCAGCGTGCTCAACGACCTCGCCGCGAACGCCACCGGGATCGCCCACCTTGCCGCATCCGATTTCGCGGTCGTCCAGCGCGGCACCCCCGGCGCCACCGGCAACCGCTGCGTCGTCTCCCCCGGCACCGGGCTCGGCGAAGCCGGCCTCTTCTGGGACGGCCACAGGCACCATGTCTGGGCCTGCGAAGGCGGCCACTCGGACTTCGCCCCGCGCAACGAACTCGAAATCGCCCTCCTCGAACACCTCATCAAGCAATTCGGCCATGTCAGCGCCGAACGCGTCGCCTCGGGCATGGGCATCGAAAATATCTACAAATTCCTGCGCGAAACCGGCCGCGGCACCGAACTCCCCGCCGTGGCCGAGGCCCTGAAAACCGGCAACGCGGGTGCCGTCATCTCGCGCTTCGCCGATTCCGGACAGTGCCCGATGTGCGCCAAAACCATCGACATCTTCGTGAACTGCCTCGGCGCCGAGGCCTCAAACATGGCGCTCAAAACCATGGCCACCGGCGGCGTCTTCCTCGGAGGCGGCATCCCCGCGAAGCTCCTCTCCCACATCCAGTCCGTCGCCTTCCTCCATGCCTTCAACGACAAGGGCCGCCTGAGTTCCCTCATGGAAAACACGCCAGTGCTTGTCATTCTCAACGACCGCGCCGCCCTCCTCGGCGCCGCCCACAGCGCCCTCGACAAAAGCACCAGCCGCTGAGTTTCGAAACTACCTTTCGGCCCGGTTTTCCAAAAACCACCGATACGCGTCGGCGATGCCTTCCCGTAGGGCAATGCGCGGCTTCCAGCCAAGAGCGAAAAGCTTCGAGCTATCCA
>JBMOIA010000156.1:0-3801 GCA_049317565.1 Terrimicrobiaceae bacterium
GAGGCGATCCTCGCGAAAAAAATCAAAAAGGGCGATGTGATCGTCATCCGCTACGAAGGTCCGCACGGCGGCCCCGGCATGCGCGAAATGCTCTCGCCCACCAGCGCCGTCATGGGCCTCGGCCTCGGCAAGGATGTCGCTCTCATCACCGATGGCCGCTTCTCCGGCGGCACGCACGGCTTTGTCGTCGGCCACATCACTCCCGAGGCGTTCGATGGCGGCCCGCTGGCGATCGTCAAGGACGGCGACACCGTCACGATCGACGGCATCAAGCATGTCCTCACGCTCGACATCCCTGCGAAGGAAATTTCCGCCCGCCTCGCGAAGTGGCGCCAGCCCAAGCCCCGCTACACGCGCGGCGTCCTGGCGAAATTCGCGAAGCTCGCAGCCACCGCCTCGGAAGGCGCGGCGACCGACAAATACCTCTGAGTAAAAATCCGTGAAACAATACCCGGCGAATCCGATGCAGGCGGCGGCATTCTACCGCCACCAAGCCGCACCCACCGCACCGGGAGCGGTTACGCAGGTTTCCATCAGCTTCGGCGAAACGGTCCACTCCGACTTTCTTCGCAATGCGTGGCAAGTTGTCGCCCAGCGGCATCCCATCCTCCGCTCCGCATTTGCCAAAAGCATCGACGGACTGCTGGTGCGGGAATCGGAAAAAGGTGAGCCGTTCTGGATTTCCCTCGATTGGCAGAGCGTGGATCCGAATGAAATTCCCGCGCGCTGGAATGCCCTCCTCGCCTCCGACGCCAAGGCGACATTCGAGCCGGTGGCCATTCCGCTCGTGCGCTTCCACGAGATCCGCCTGCCCGGTGGCGGGAGCCATTGCCTGTTCACCGCGCCCTCCTACCTGCTCGACGAATTTTCGATCACCCGCATCCTGCTGGACCTGCTGCTCACGCTCGGCCAGTCGCCGCTCGCCCCGGCCGGCGAGCCGCCGCAATTCCTGAAGCCCTCCGGCTGGAGCGAATTCCTCTCCGGTGCCGCCGCGCCGATAAATCTCGAGCCGCGTTTCGGCGACGGCTCGGCCGTGCGGGCCACCTATTCCCTCGACCGCGCCAAAACCACAGCCTTCTCGAAATTCTGCCACGACCACGACCTCGAGGAGAGCCTTGTCGTGCGTTGCCTGTGGTCTCTCGTTCTCCGCCGCTTCGGCGCAACCGGCAATGTCATGCAGGTCTTGTTCGATGCCCGTGCCGACTCCACCGAGGCGGGCTATTTCCAAAACCGCATCCCTGTCGTCCAATCCTGGAGCGGCACCACGGCCGAGTGGCTCGATGAGGCGCAGGCGCTCTCCGACCGCATGGCGGAGAACATCTGGATCGATCCCGCCGAAACGCTGCGCGCCGCGGGATTCGATTTCCAACCGCAGGACCTGCCGGCCTCGTTCGCGTGGCGCGGCCCGTCGATCAACAACTCCATCCACACCGCCCTGCCCCGCTGGATCAATTTCGACGCGCAACTCCAGCAACAACCACCCGCGGGAATCGAATTCGAGGCGCGCCCGGGCATCCGTCTCGAATTCTCGCTGGGCGGGCCATTCAGCACGGATACCGCTGCCAAGGAACTCCTGCTGCGCCTGGGCTCGCTGATTGCTTCGCTGCCCCAATTTTACGAAAAACCCGTCAACCGCGTCCCTGTCCTGCTTCCCGAGGAGGTGCAAACCATCCGCGACTGGTCCAGCGGACCCAACACAACCTGCACCGCCGCCACGCCGGTGCAGGCGTTCCGGGATATCGCCGCGAAATATCCAACCGCGGTTGCCGTCCGCGCGGGCGACTACGAAATGACCTACTCGGAGCTCGACACGCTCTCCGACTCGCTTGCGGCGCAAATTGCAGAGGCCGGTTTCGCCGGTGGCTGGCACACCGCGCTTGTTCTCGGTCCCTCGGCTTGGATCGCCGTGGCCATACTCGGCGCGTGGAAATCCGGGAATTCCTGCCTCGCGGTGGATCACACCGCTCCCGACGACTGGGTGGAATCCACACTCGCCTCGCACGATGTCGCGGTCGTCCTCTGCGATTCCACCAGCGCCCCACGGATCGATCCCACACAGCGCCGCCGCATCGTTCTCGACCAGGATGCCGAAACAACACCGCCATCCGATTGGAAGCCGGCGGACAACGATCCCTCCGGCCTCGCGGCATCCACGCCGGGCCACATTGATGGACGCCCGATCGCGCTGCGGGCCCTCACACACGCCATGCTGGTCTCCGCCGCGAGCGAGGCCTCGCGTCTCATGGAATTCCGGCCGGGCGATATTTTCCTCGTCAATTCGATGCCCGGCGGCGGCGCGTTTTTCGACGAGTGGTTGATCCCGCTCCTCTCCGGCGGCACCGCGCATGTGGCGGACGACAATCTTCTCGAACCCACCACCGCACCTGTCACCCATCTCCGGCTCACCTCCCGGCAATGGGCGAACCAGGCCGCCGCCTGGGAACGCGGAGCCACCGCGCCCGGTGAAAAACTCCGTTGCGTGGCGATCGAAGGCGGCGTGCCCCTTGCCAATTCCATGGAGGTGTGGCGCCGCCAACATCTGCCACCCATCCGCCAAATCGTTTTCTTCAGCCCTGCCGGCCTGTGCGGAATGGGCCTCGCCGGTCCGGCGAAAAACAACACCCCGGTGCTGCCGCTTGGAAAACCGACCGCGGAGGTGGAGGTCTTGATCGTCGATCAGGACGGGCTGGAACTTCCCGCCGGATATGCCGGCTCCGTGTTCATGAAATTTCCGGGATGGAAGGAACTGCCCGAAGCCTCGGCCTCCCGCCATGGTCTTGACCTCGGACTCACCGGATGGCGCAACGGGAATGGAGATGTGTATTTGGAAAGCGCCGGACGAAATGCCTCCGGGTTGCCGACATTCCGCGAAAAAACCGCTGCCCAGTCTTTCTTCGAGAAGGCCTTCGATGTGCATGTCGGCAGCAGCGTTTTCGCCCTTTCCAACGAATCCCTGCCCGGTGCCGTGTGCGTGAAAGAATGGCTGCTCACGCGCGCCGGTTGGATTGACGAATCCGCACTTCCCCAGGTCACAGCATCCGCCCCCCGCCCGACTGCCATGGCCGCCGCCTCCCCGTCCGCGGGAGCGACCCCGGGCAAAAACGGCTCGCACGGCTGGGTTCCCATCACCGAACTCCAACCCGGAAGTGGCGGGGACCTTCTCGTGCTCATCCACGGCGCCGGTGGCTCCACGGAAATTTATTCCGAGCTCGTGCAATCCATCGGCTCGAGCCGCCGGATTATCGGCATCACCGCGCGCGGCGCGCACAACGCCGACGCCTGCCATCCCAGCGTCGAAAGCGCCGCAGCCCAATACATCGCCGCACTTCTTGAATCGGAGCGCCCGTCGCAATTCCAACTCGCCGGCTTCGGTTTCGGCGCGGCCATCGCCCTGGAGATGGCGCGCCAGATGCAGGCGGCCGGCCGGATGCTCCCGCGCCTTTACCTCATCGGCGCCACACCGCCGCGGGTCGAGCAGACCAACAACTGGCTCTCCCGCCTTAAAAAATCCTTCCGCCGCCAACCTGGTCCCTCCCGGATGGAGCCGGATACGGCGACGACAGAAACCGCTTCGCGACACGAACAGGCGTGGAGAAATTACTCGATTCCGCCGTGCACGATTCCGGCGACGATCGTGCTCCCCTCGGATCTCGCGGACAGCCCGGCGGTGGACGAGTGGCAGGAATTGATGACCGAGGCGATTTTCGAAGTCACCCGCTCGCCCTGGCTCGACATGCTCGGATTTCCCGCCGCGAAACGCATCGCATCGATCCTCAACAGCAACGCGCAACCGGATCTGTT